>NZ_JAVRFH010000080.1:0-17972 GCF_031845825.1 Streptomyces lancefieldiae
ACCCGCCGTCGGCACTCCGCCAACGGCTACCTCAGCCCCACCGAATACGAACGTCGACACCACGCGGCTAAGCTCACGCTCGCCGCGTGATCAACGAAGCGTGTCCACCATCACGGGGGAAGGCCCCGTGCCGGTTCGGGCAGGGGCAGACGCAGTGTAGGCACGGCCTCGGTGATCATGTGAGTGTCGAAGTCCCATGACCACTTGGCGAGTCCGTGCCTGCCCTTTCATCTTCTCCTATGCCCACCGCGCTGGCCCAACTGGGCCAAACTTCCGCGCCGGTCCCACTGGCGGACGTGATTGCTCGGTCCGGCTTCCTGGACCTGGTACCCGATCCGCGCGGCGTCCGCGGCCGCCGTTACCGACTGACTGCTCTGGTCACCGCGGCCGCGGCAAGCATCATGGCCGGCGCCCGCTCGCTCGCCGCGATCACGGAATGGATCAGCGACGCCTCTGCGTGGGTCTGCCGGGCTCTCGGGTTCCCCGTCGACCCACTGACCGGCACCGTGTCCGTCCCTCACCCTCACACCTTGCGCCGCTTCCTCGTCCAGCTCGACGGTGACGCCCTGGACCGGGCTATCGGGGCCTTCCGCGCTGCCCGCGCCGCCCCGGCCGGCCCCGGACTGCGGGCGATCGCCGTCGACGGCAAGGTCCTGCGGGGCTGACGCACCGCCACCACCCCACACGTCACCCTGCTCGCCGCGATGAACCACGGCAGCCACGTCCTGGCCCCGCGCCAAGTCGCCGACAAGGGCAACGAGATCCCCGCCTTCCAGCCCCCCGCTGGACACCATCGACCTGACCGGCACGGTCATCACCACCGACGCCCTGCACACCCAGCACGCCCATGGCATCTACCTGCGCGAGCGCGGTGCCCACTACATTGCCCAAGTCAAGGCCAACCACCCCGGCCTGTCACCGTCTGTAGATCCGGCGGCTGAAGACGGCCGCCTTCGCCCACCTCGACGCTCGCCAGGCCCTCCAAGTCGTGCGCTGGAGGAAGGACTTCACCAGCGGAAAGCTCACCATCGAGCGTGTCCACCTGATCACCAGCCTGCCGCCCGGCGCGGTGACCGGCACCCAGCTCGCCGCCTGGATCAGAGGACACTGGAAGATCGAGAACCTTCTGCACCACGTCCGCGACCGCACTTTCCGTGAGGACGACTCCAAGATCCGCGCCGGCCACCTCCCCCGGTCATGGCCGGCCTGCGCAACCTCGCCATCGGCGTCCACCGCCAGGAGGGCCACGTCAACATCGCCGCCGCCCTACGCCGCACCGCCCGCGACTAGCGAAGGCCACTGGCCGCCCTCGGTCTCACCGGATGAATCCGGACAGATCTCGATCATGCAAGGGGCCCTGCCAAGAGCCCCAACAGGGCACCGTACTCTCGGACGCCCGCAGTCGGCAGGCCGCCGGCTTCGGCTATCGCCCGGCAGTGGATGAGGCAGCTGTTCATGATTTCATCGTACGGGTCCCCAGACTCATAGGCGTTGACCGCCTTGAACTGTGCTCGCCGCGCCGCCTGCGGGTTGGGCAGGGGGATTGCAATGGCGGAGCGATGAGGCGTTACCTGCCGGAAATAGGCAATATCAGTCGTGGACATGTCGGCGGAATGAATCTGCTCGGTATGCAGACTGCGTGAACCGTCCGAGACCTCGATCCTCCTGGCTACGGGCCTGCGGCCCGACCGCGCCTGCCCGCGCAGCACCCGGTCACCGGGCCAGCGTGGCCGCCCACCGTGTGAAGATCTCGGCGTACCGCGCCGGGTCGGACTGGTGCATCATGTGCGTTGCGTCCGGCACTGACTCGTAGTCGACCTTCACCCCCGCCGACTTCATCAAACGCCTGGCCTGCGCGGCCTGCTCGTCGGAGAGCGCCCCGAGCAGGTTCCCGGTCTCCGGGTCGGTGCCGTGCGCGTGGTGCGTGAGGAGCACCGGCGTTTTGACCTGGCCCAGCATGCGCTCGTGCGGGCAGTTCAGCCCGACGGTCCCCTCGTAGAAGGCCCGGGCCCATTCCGGATCGTACTCCTTGAGGTGCTGCGGGATCACGTCCGCCACGAAGGACCGCGCCATCGGCGACGACGAGACTCCGGCCGCGCGGCAGAACCCCTCCCAGTCACCCACGCTCCACTGGTCGCCGAGAAACGTGCGGAAGAGGTCGAACACCGGCCCCACCGCCTGCCGGACCGAGTGACCGTGCGCCGGGACGA
The DNA here is from genome assembly GCF_031845825.1 of Streptomyces lancefieldiae. Classification (NCBI taxonomy): domain Bacteria; kingdom Bacillati; phylum Actinomycetota; class Actinomycetes; order Kitasatosporales; family Streptomycetaceae; genus Streptomyces; species Streptomyces lancefieldiae. Next base: position 2,211 of record NZ_JAVRFH010000080.1, read on the forward strand.
GTTCGGACGCGAAGAGCGGTGGGTCCTCGCACAGGACGCCCCGGAGCTGACCGGGCATGGAGTACGCCGACAGCCACGCCGCGAGGACGCCGCCGGAGGAATTGCCCGCGACGACGACGGGCCGCTTCACCACCAGAGCGATGAACCGGACCAGGTCGTTGCCGAAGTTGTCGAGGCTGTAGCGCTTCGGGGTCCAACTGCTGCGCCCCTGGCCCCGCAGGTCGACGGCGTAGACGTGGAAGTGCTCCGCGAGGAGGCCCATCACCTCCTCGTACGACCACCAGGATCCCGTCTGCTCGGGGATCAGCAGCACGGCGGGCCGATCCGGGTCACCGGCCTCGGCATAGTTCATGGTGATCTCGCCGAGATCGATCTGCCGTTCGGGATAGAGGTGCGGGACGTGGACGTCGCGCAGCGCGGGGTCGGTCACCATTGTGGTCTCCTCGGTCTGTGCTGCCCGTCGTTACGGGCGGACGGCGCTTCCTGCGGCCCGGCGCCGGTGATCAGAGCCGGCGCCCCCCCTCACCGGGTGGGCACGTCACGAGCTATTGTTCGAACCGTGGCAGACGACGCGCACCGACAATTCCGATGAGTGGAACACCGGTACAAGTCCCGCGCTCGGGCAGACCGTTGCACGGCGAACCGATCCTGGAGCGGGCCTTCCGTGTCCTGGGTGCCTTCACCGAGGCCGGCGTGGGCCTGGCACTTCACACAATCGCGGCCAGGGCGGGCCTTCCGAAGAGCACCACGTCCCGGATCGCGTCCCAGCTGACGGACGTGGGAGCCCTCGAACGCCTCGACAACGGCGACTTCGTCGTCGGCCTGCACCTGCTCGAGATCGCCTCGCTGGCACCCCGCGGCCATGGACTGCGCGCCGCCGCGTTGCCGTTCATGCAGGAGCTGCACCGGGTCACCGGCCAGCACATCCTCCTCGCCGTGCGCGACGGTGACGAGGCCGTTCTGGTGGAGCGGCTGTCCGCACGGGACGCGGCGGCGGTCAAGTACCGGGTCGGCGGACGCCTCCCCCTCACCGGGACCGGCATCGGCATCGCCCTGCTGGCGCACGCTCCCGAGCGGATACGGAAGGAAGCGCTGGCCGGCGCGAACGACGCGGCCTGCGTCCGCCGACTCCTGGCCACCGTTCGCAGCGACGGCGTCTGCGCCGTGACGATGCCCAACCCACTGCGCTCCGGGCCCACCACCATGTCGACCGTCGCCGCCCCGATCCTGAGCCGTCGCGGCGACGCACTGGGCGCGTTGTCGCTGGTCGCACCCGACGAGGGCGGACCCCGTACCGCGGCCGTGACGGCGCTGCGCAGGGCGAGTCTGGCGATCTCCCGGGCCGCGAGCCCGTGAACCACGCCTGCGCCGGGCAGCAGGCCGGCGCACGCCAGCAGGAACTCCCCGGCCCGGTGCCCGTCACCAGGCAGGCGCGGTCTCGGCGCCGGCCAGCGCGGTCTTCGCTGCCGCCCTGACCTCGGGCTCGCCGTCGTTGACCAGCTTGGAGGCCTGAGCCTCTTCATCAATGGTGCGGGCGACATACTGGCCGTGTGCGAGGAAGGCGGCCAGAGCCTTGCCGCTCCCGTCGGCGAGCACGGCCTTTCCGGCCTCCTTCACGCTGACGCCGCCGTCGTTGACGATCTTGGAGACTTCCACCTCCATGTCGGTGGCGCCTGCCTCGTACTGGCCAGTGGTGTAGAAGTCGGTGACCGCCTTGGCGTCGCCCCCAAGGGCCTTGGTCAAGGCCGTTTCTGTACGGCCGTGTCCCAGCCGGTACGCAGGAACGTCACCATGTCAGCGTCGGTGCCGCCGAGGGCGTCGGCGGCAGCCTGCCGCAGCCAAGGGCCCCGGGACTTCAGAGCGTTCAAGGCCCCGGTCGTGCGGATCACGAAGGTGCTGCGTCGCGCGCGTGGTCCGCAGGCTCGCCTCGCGGGCCAGACCGACCACCATCAGCGTGCCGCCAGGCCGCAGCAGCTCACGCAGCGGGCGCGGCTCACCCGAGATGCGCATCTCCACGGGCAGGCGCGGGCACCTCAGTGGCCACTTCATGGCGGAGACCTGGGCCGCTACAGCTTCACCCGCTCCACCCCGCGCGAGGGGCTGCGGCCTCTGCGCGACCCGAACGCGCCCGGGCCCGACGAGGACGGTACGGACTGAGCGTGCCGGGCCCGGGATGCTCTCCCGGCCGGGGCCGTGAGTTCTGGGGCGTCAGGCTGGTCGTCGGCGTGGAGCAGGGCCGTCCCGCGTGACGTCTTCGCGTACCGCACCGCCCGGCGGCGCGCTCGGTACGCGGTCTGACGGCAGGCGTGGGAGCACGACGTGTCGCGGCGGTGAACGTGGCCGAGTACACGGGGTGGCGCACCACGTGCTCGTCGGCGACGCCGCGGATGCAGGCCGGGCCGATGTCCACGGCCTTCCGGAAGTGTCGGCGTCCGCGCCTGTTGGCGGCCTTGCACGCCTTCGAGTGGAACTCGCCGTCGCTGCGGGACCTCACCGGCAGCGGTCTGATCACGGCCCCTGGCCCGCCGCTGCCTACGCCACCGTGCGGATGAGCTTCTTGTTGACGAACTCCTCGATGCCCGGGCGGCCCAACTCGCGGCCGAAGCCGGAGCGCTTGATGCCGCCGAAGGGCAGCTCGGCGCCCTCGGCGCCGACGCCGTTGACGAACACCATGCCGGCCTCGATGCCGTCGGCGACGCGGGCGGCCTGTGCGGGGTCCGTGGTGAAGACGTACGAGCCGAGACCGTACGGGGTGTCGTTGGCGATCCGCAGCGCGTCTTCCTCGTCGGCCGCCCGGAAGACCATGGCAACCGGGCCGAAGAGCTCCTGGCGCGCCGTGGCGTGCTCGGTGGTGAGACCGGTGAGGACCCCGGCCGGGAAGTGGGCGCCGCTGCGTTCGCCCTCGGTGTGCAGAGTGGCGCCTTCCGCGACGGCGGCGGCCACCTGGCGCTCGAGGGTATCGGCCGCAGCGACCGAGGACAAGGGAGCCCCGGACTGGCGGGCGAGGAGCGCGGCGGTGAACTTCTCCACGAACGTGTCGTAGAGATCGGAGGTGACGATGAACCGCTTGGCGGCGTTGCAGGCCTGGCCGGTGTTGTCGAGGCGGGCGGACACGGCGGCGTCCACGACGGAGTCGAGGTCGTCGGTGGACAGCACGATGAACGGGTCGGAGCCGCCGAGTTCGAGAACGACCTTCTTCAGATGCCGCCCGGCGATCTCGGCGACGGCGGCGCCGGCCCGTTCCGAGCCGGTCAGGGACACGCCGTGGACACGCGGGTCGGCGATCACCTCGGCGATCTGCTCATTGGTGGCATACACGTTGACGTACGCGCCGGTCGGGAAGCCTGCCTCGGCGACCAGCCGCTCGAGCAGTGCTGCGGTGGCTGGGCACTGTGGGGCGTGCTTGAGGACGAGGGTGTTGCCCAGGGCGAGGTTCGGGGCGGCGAACCGGGCGACCTGGTAGGCGGGGAAGTTCCACGGCATGATGCCGAGCAGGGCACCCACCGGGCTGCGCCGGATGACGGCGCGGCCGGGGCCGGAGGCGACGGAGAGCTCCTCGTCGGCGAGGAACTCCTCGGCGTGGTCGGCGTAGTAGCGGTAGATGTCGATGCAGAAGTCGATCTCGCCCTCCGCTTCGTCGAGCGGCTTGCCCATCTCGCGCACGATGCCTGCCGCCAGTTCCGCGCGGTGCTCGGCGTGCAGATCCCCGAGCCGGCGCAGGAGCGCCGCACGCTCGGCCACAGAGGTGCTTCGTCCCCAGGCGGTGGCCGCGCTCGCGGCGTCGACGGCCGCGGCCACCTCGGCGTCGGTGGCGGTCGGGTAGGTCTGCGTGGTCGTGCCGGTGGATGGATCGGTGACGGCGTACATCAGGGCTCCAGGAAGTCAGGAAGTCAGGAAGTGAGGGGGAGCGGTGGCAGGCGTGCCGCGCCGGCCTCGCGTCCGGGTGTGCCGCGGGGTCGGAGTTGCGGAGTCCTACGGTTCGAGGATGGTGCGGGCCCCGACGGCAGACTTGAGGTCCTCGAAGGCGGCGGCTGCCTCATCGAGCGGGCGGACGTTGCCGATCAGCTCGTCCAGTGGCAGCCGGCCGGCCAGGTAGAGGCGGGCCAGCTTCGGGATGTCGATCGCGCCGACGCTGGAGCCGTAGTTGCAGCCGAGGATGCGCTTTCCCTGATCAGCGAGGTCGAAGAGGTTGAACGCGCCCGTCGCGTCGGCGGCGGCCATGCCGACCAGGACGGCTGACCCGCCGGAGGTGAGCATGCCCGGGAGGGTCTCGATGACCTTGGGGCTGCCGATGGCTTCGAAGGCGTAGTCGACCCCGCCGAGTTCCTCCTGGCACCAGGCGGCCACGTCGGTCGTGGCGGCGTCGAGCGTGTGGGTCGCTCCGAAGCGTTCGGCAGCGGCCAGACGCTCGGGCGAGAGGTCGACGGCGATGATGGGGTCGGCCCCCACCAGACGCAGGCCCATCACCACGGACAGGCCCACCCCTCCGGCGCCGACGACGACCGCGGACTCGCCCGGCCGCACGCCGGCGGTGTTCATCACCGCGCCGATGCCGGTGGAGATGGAGCAGCCCAGGAGGGCTCCGACGCCGAACGGAAGCTCGTCGGGGACCTTGACCGCGGCCGATTCGGGAACGACGACCCGGCTCGTGAACGCGCCGAGACCCAGGTAGGGCCAGACCTCCTCACCCTGGGCGTCGGTGATGGGTGTCGTGCCGTCGGGCAGGGTGTTCGCCACGGCCTGGGTGCCGGTGCACAGCCAGGCCATGCCGGCCAGGCACTTGCGGCAGCGGCGGCAGGGCGCGAACCAGGAAAGGACGACGTGGTCGCCCGCCTTCACCGCGCTGACGCCTTCGCCTACGTTCGTGACCACACCGGCGGCCTCGTGGCCCAGTACAAGGGGGCGGTCGCTGGGCCAGTCGCCCGTCAGAATGTGCAGATCGGAGTGACACACCCCGGCAGCGCGGACGTCGATCTCGACCTCGCCCGGTCCGGCGGGCCGGTGGGAGATCTCACGGGTGTGCAGTCCTGCGAGGGGGTCGTAGGCGACGGCGGGGGAAAAGTGCGCGGACATCACAGAGCCTTAACTTCTTCGGTCGACGGGTTGGGGGAGAGCCGGGTGTGGGGTTTGGCGATGGCGACGTAGGCCAGGCCGACGACGAGCAGCGCGGAGAAGACCAGGACCACGGCCCAGACCTGGATCCAGCTGCCTGACGGCGGGGCGAGTTCGGCGCGGGGCCAGGCGATGTTGACCGCCTCGAACAGCAGCCACACCACGGCGAGGACGTTGATCACCAGGCCGGCCCGGCCCAGGCGGAACTCGCCCGCCGCCGGATTCCAGCGGCCGCCGAGGCGTGCGAAGAGCGCGACGAGGGCGACCGCCAGGAAGATGAAGTAGAAGCCACCGGATCCGAAGGAGATCAGCGTGGCCGCCGCGTTGCCGTTGAGCCCGAGCAGGAGGCCGAGGCCGGCGAGGACGGCCGTTGCGGTGAGCGAGACCCAGGGGATCTGGCGCTCTCCGATCTTGGCGAGCTGGGCGGAGCAGGGCAGCTGCCGGTCCCGCGCGAAGGCGTAGACGGCCCGTCCGATATAGGTCTGGATCGAGATGGCGCAGGCGAAGAACGCGATCAGGACGACGACGATGAACGGCTTCTCGCTCCAGCCGCCCAGGCCCTGCGTCACCGCGTCGAAGACGGGGTCCGCGGTCATCCCGGAGACGGCGTCCTCAGGGCGGCGCAGCGCGAACGTCACCGCGATCGACGTCAGCATCACCGTGAACGCCACGAACACGTACGACCGCAGCAGAGCCCGGGGAACGCTGCGCCGCGGCTGCTCGGTCTCCTCGGCGACCTGCGTGGTCGCGTCGAACCCCAGGTAGGCCCAGCCGGCCACGGCCAGACACGTCACGAACCCGGCCGCGACGGACCCGCCCGAGGCGGACTCCGCGCCCATGGTGTCGAACAGGATGCCGAAGCCGTGGTGGCGTGCGAAGAGCAGCAGGAACACGCTGACGGCGATGGAGGCAACACCTTCGGCGACGATGCCCGCGTTGAGGAAGTGTTTGACCGGATCGACGCCGAGCAGATTGATTCCCAGTGCCACGGCGATGAAGACCACCCCGAGCAGCACATGGGCCACCGGTGACAGCGCCGAGTCGCTGAAGAGCATGTGCAGCCAGCTGGAACCGAGGTAGGCCACGGTGGTCAGGGAAGCGACGGCCGAGGCGAGATAGATCCAGCCCACCAGCCAGCCCAGCCGTGGTCCGCCCAGCCGGCGGACCCACTGGTAGACGCCGCCGGTGATGGGGAACTGCGAGGAGAGCTCGGCGTAGACCGTGGCGACCAGCAGCTGCCCCAGAAAGGCGATGACGACCGCCCAGATCCATGCGGGACCGGCGAAGACGAACCCCAGCTGGACGACGGCGTAGATGCCGACCACCGGGGAGATCGTCGCGAAACCGAGGGCGAACACGGCCCACGCGGACAGAGTGCGTTTGAGTTCCTGTTCGTAGCCGTATTCAGCCAGATCACCGGCATCGGCGCGGTTGTGGTCCACGTTCGTCTCCTGGCATTGCTACGGGCGCGCGTCCGGCGGCGGCGCTCACATGGTGGAGGTCGGCCGCCGGCTTGCCGTGTACGAGCGGCGACCATCTATTGGCTGTAGAGCCAATTGTTATTTGGCTGCACAGCCAATAGCATCAGCGCCATGACGTCAAGGGGTTCTGGGAAGCAAGTCCGCAAAACGGCGGCCGAGCGCCGCCGCGAGATCGTGGCAGCGGCCGCGCAGGTCGGGCTCGAGGAAGGCCTGGAGTGCGTCACCCGGCAGCGGATCGCCGACGGCCTCGGAGTCCAGTCCGGACTCATCCACCACTACTTTCCCGTGATCGAGGAGCTCGTGGCCGAGGCGTTCACCAGCGCCACCACGGCAGAGCTGGACGGCCTGCTGCCCGAGGCGGAGGCCGAGCCCGACGGCTACGGCCCCCTGCGCGCCCTCCAGCGCTTCTTCGCCCTGATCTCGGGCGCCGAGTTCGACAACATCAGCAAGCTCTGGCTCAACGCGCGGCACCTGTCCCGCTACCGCCCCGTGCTCCACGACCAGGTCGTCAGCCAGGAACTGCGCTGGTGCCGCCGCATCGAGCAGATCATCACGCAGGGCGTGAAGGAGCGGGCCTTCCACTGCGAAGATCCGTGGGCGGCCGCCGTACGCATCCTCGCCGTCGTCGACGGAGCCAGCGCGTACATCAACACCAGCGCCGAGCAGCGCATGGAGCCCCTCGCCGACCTTGCCCGTACGCTCGCGGAAGCTCAACTGGGCCTGCCGGTCGGTGGCCTGCGAATGCCCTGACACGTCCGGCGGGGACGCCGGGAAGCCGCCGGTGCCGCACCGCTGCCGGCGGATCGGGCGTCGTCTTTCGATCACGGCCAAGCCCGGCCACGACGGCGACGACGTCCCGAGCGTCATCAGCGCGCGCCCGCCCGGCGCCAGCTGCTCCACCAGGGTCTGCGGCACGTAGCGGACGGCGAAGGAGACGAAGATCCGGTCGCAGGGGCCACCGGTGGCCCAGCCGGTGGTGCCGTCCCCGGTCACCGTGGCCGGCCGGTAGCCGAGGGCGGACAGCCGTTCGCGGGCGGCCGCGGTGACGTGCGGGTCGATGTCGAGGGTGACGACGCCCTCGTCGCCGCACACGAAGCAGGCCGCCGACGCGGTCACCCCGGCGCCGGTCCCCACATCCAGCACCCGCTGGCCGGGCCGCAGGTCCGGCTGCTGCAGCAGGTCCGCGGTCAGGCTCATCGTGCTCGACATGGCGGTCAGCACGCCCCCGCGGCGCGGCACGGGACCGCGGCCGAGGATCGGCTCGCCGTCGTGCTGGATCGCGACGCTGTCCCCGCTGTGCAGGCGCTTCAGCAGCTCCTCCCGGTCGGCCGGACGGGAGAAGTCGAGCAGATCCCAGCGTGGCGGCGTCTCGTCGGGGGCGCTGCGCCGCACGTACGCCTGGGGCATCAGGATCTGGCGCGGCAGCGCGAGCAGGGCCTCTCGCACCGGTCCGGGGCCGGGCGCTCCGCTTTCCTCGAGCCGGGCGGTCATCGCCGCCCGGGCCGCCACAGCCCCGGAGGTGTCGCCGGCGGGCTGCGCCGGAAGGAGGGGCGCGGCGGGCGCAGTGGGGTCGCTCAGCACGGTGCACTCCAGGGGGTCGGGTGGGGGAGCAGCGGGAATCGCCGCCGAGTTCGGCACCTTGTTCACGAGGCATCGCTTCCGAGTGCGCGGTCGTGCCGTGCGTCATCCGTGCACGCTGGAGTGGGCACGGCGGGAGGGGACGTCCGGGCTGCGGGCGGCGACGGCAGAGGGGCGGCGGGGGTCCGGCATTTTCCGTAGGGCGCGGATCGGGGGAGCGGGCGAGGACGACGAGCGGGATCAGGAGCAGGAGGGTCCCGAAAGTCAGGGCGGGCCGGACACCGATCCACGTGCCCAAGGCGCCGGCGAGGAGCGCGGCCACGGGCCGGGCGCCGGACGTCAGCCAGGTGCTCACCGCCTGCATCCGCGCCTGCATCCCGGCCGCGGTGACGATCTGGCGGATGGATCGCTGGGTGGTGCCCGCGGCACCGGCGCAGGCGAGCTGCAGGAAGAGCGCCGCACCGATCGTGATCTGCCAGGCAAGGCCGGGGGAGGCGAGCAGCAGCGGGAGCTGGGTGAGCGGGGTGATCGCGAGCGCGGTCAGCATCATCGGCCCAGGCCCGCACCGGCGGGCCAACGCCGGGGCGATGAGCGCTCCGGCGGCCGCGCCCAGCGCGCCGAGGCCCAGCACCACGCCGAACGCGGTCGCGCTCATCGCCAGGGACCTCAACAGGTAGAGGGCCCAGAGGGTGTTGGGCAGCCCGAGGGCGAACGAGGTCGTGGCGTTGACCAGGGTCAGGGTCCGCAGCCGGTCATCGCCGCGCACGTACCGCAGGCCCTCGCCGATCTCGCTGCGCAGCCGGCGGGTCTCCGGGCGTGCGCGGGCGGGTTCGGCGGCCTGAATGCGGGCGGTCCACACGGCGCTGATCAGGTAGGAGGCGATGTCGCCGAGCAGGGCCCGGGCGGGCCCGAGCAGCGCGGTCAGCGCGGCGCCGAGGTGGCTTCCGGCGGTCGCGGCGACCGCGAACAGCGCGCCGACCCGGCTGTTGCTCCGCTGGATCAAGGACCGGTCGACGAGGCTGGGCAACAGGCTGATGGCCGCCGCGTCGTGGAGCACGCTCGGCGCTCCCTGCACCACGGCGACGATCATGAGCTGCGTGAGGGTGAGGGTGCCCAGCGCGGCCGAGACCGGCACGGTGGCGAGCACCGTCGCGCTCACCAGGTCACCGGTGATCATCTGTCGGCGCTTGGAGTGCCGGTCGGCGAGCGCGCCGGCGTGCAGGGCGAGCAGCGCGGGAGGGAGCTGTCCGAGGAACGCCAGCCAGGCGACCTGGGCGGTGCTCGCGTCCAGGTGGAGCACGGCCAGTACCGGCAGCGCCATCTGCGTGATCGAGCTGCCGGCCACGCTCGCGGCCTGGCCGGTCAGGTACCGGCGGAAGTCCCGGTGCCGCCACAGCGAGGTGCCGGCGGCGGAGAGGGGCTCAGTGCAGGGCGGCACGGGGCAGGCACCTCCCTCGGCTCCGCCAGGAGCCCCCGCAGCACGTACCTGGGCCCGGCCTGGGTCCGCTGGCCGGGGCCGCTACCGGTGGGTGTGCTCACCCTGCTCACCAGCCCAGCTGAGAATAGGGGCTGCCTTCGGCGATCGCGGTGATGGCCGTGCGGGTGTAGGAGACGATCGGGTCCGGCAGCTCGTCCCGCGGCCACCACTGCCAGGTCAGGCACTTGTCGGACTCGCGCACCTCGGGGGTGCCCTCCCACCGGCGGGCTCGGAAAACGAGCTGCATCAGGGGCAGGCTGCCCGGGGTGTCGACGACGTGGACGACGTGCACGAGCTCCACGTCGGCGGGGTCGATGACCAGCCCTGCTTCCTCCCACGCTTCGCGGATCAGGCACGCGAGGGCGGACTCCTGCTCACACCGCCCGGCGAGGTAGTGCCAGGTGCCACCCGCGTATTTCGAGTCGGGGTGACGCAGGCCGAGAAGCACCCGGCCTTCGGCGTCTTCGAGATGGAGGTGGACTCCGACGCCGTTCAGCACCACCCGGCTGCCCCCGTCCCACACGGGCGGAGCCGCGGCCGGCTGGTTGTCCGGGGGGTTCTCGGCCGCATGCCGGCGAATCAGGTCCCGGGTGGCGGGGCTCAGGCGCAGCCGGTCCAGTTCGTCAGGCGTGAACCAGCGCAGCAGCACACCCTCGTGCAGCGCGAGCCGGTCGGGGTTGCCGCGCCACCGGCCGGCGAAAACCTGGACCGGGACGCTGAGGCCGTCGATGCTGGTCGCGGCCTCCACGGCGTAGGGCTTCACATCCTCGAGGCGGAGGTCGGGCACCTCCTCGGACAACTCCCGCAGCAGCGTGCCCTCAAGGCTCTGGTCGTCGTGCGTGCGGCCGCCGCCGAGAAGGGCGAACGCCCCCGACTCCCAGATGACGCCGGGCTTGTGGTCACGCAGATGAAGCAGGTACCGGCCGTGCCCGTCGTGGATCAGTGCGGAAGCGTTCACCGGCTCCGGCCTGCCGTCCAAGCCCGCCGCGAGGAGCTTCGCGCGCAGTGTCGGCGAGGTGACCTCCGGCTGCGGGAGCCACTGGGCGCCGGAGACCTCCTTGTCCTGCAGCGCGACCTCAGGCGGCTCCTCGCCGGCGAGGTAGAAGACGTAGCGGACGTCGTAGTGGCGGTGGGCCAATTCCCCCTTGGAAGGGCTGGCGTCGATGTCGCGGACGTCGATGTCGATCGGAGCACCGAGCAGCTGCCGGGTCAGACACAGGGTGCCCGGCGGGATCCCGGCTTCCTCGGCCACCTCGCGCAGCGCCGCGGCGAGCAGTGTGCGGTCCCCGGGCTCGATGTGGCCGCCGGGGGCGAGCATGAGACCGCCGGTGGCCCGGTGCCGGATGTGCAGGACCCGGCCCTGCCGGTCGATGACGACGGCGCTGCACGTGACGTGCCCGGGCAGCGCCGTCCGGGCGGTCGCGTCGCCGGGCCGGTCCAGCGCGGCGAGGAGCTCGGCCAGGGCGTCACGCTCGCCGGGGTGCCGGCCGAGGTACGCCTCGACGGTCCTGCGGATCGCGGTGGAGCTGGGTGGCATGGGCGTCGTCTCGCCTTCGATGTCAGGGGGCGGGCAGGCGGGGGAAAGAAGCTCCAGTGGTTCAGCTCGCCGTTCCGTTGCCGGACGGCTTGGCGCCTCGGGGGCCGGGCACGCCGCCGGTCGACGGTGCGATTCCGTACGGGGGGCGACGGCGGTGAACATGGCCTGGGACAGTCCGCGCTTACGGGAGATCAGCTCCTCGTGGGTCTTGGCGCCGCCTGGTTCGACTGGCGTCAATGTGTTCCCCTCTCGTAGACGTGGCGGTGGCGTCGCCGTGCTCAACGACGCCGCACGTTTTCGAGCACCTGTTCCTTTCGGACGCGTTGTGCGCCCTGTGATTCAGCGGCTTCCCGAGGGTGCACAGTGCATCGACCCTTGCCGCGCAAGGACTCGCGGCTCGGGGGAGGTTGGCCGAAACGCCGACGTTCGGTGGCCGCGGCGGTCGGCTGTCAGCCAGCCCCCGTCGCTGGGGCTTCGCCCTGTTCACCCGGGGTGGACGGCAGGCCCAGGCGCAGCGTCATGACCGCGTGGTCGGTCACCCCCGCTTCGCGGGCTTCCTGGTGGTAGCCGCAGTCCAGGACGCGCTCGGCGTGGAGTGTGGAGACGAAGAGGTGGTCGAAGCGGAAGCCGTTGCCGCTGCGCCCGAACCAGGAAGGTGGGCGACCCCGTCGGGGTGGAGGTGGCGGAAGGCGTCGGTGAGACCGCCGGCCTGGAACGAGTCATAGAAGTCGTACTCCCAGTCGCCGGACACCTTGTGCGGGGGCTGGTGGCCGCGCTCGATGACGTTGAGGTCCCCGGCCACGGTGACGGGCATGCCCGGGAAGGCGGCGAGCAGCTGTGGCAGGCTCTCGGTGACCGCCTCCTGGAAGGCACGCTTGGCGACATTGCGCTGGTCCTTCGGACCGCGGGAGGGCACGTACAGGGCCAGCACTCCGATGTCGTGGCCGCCGATGGTGACACGGGCCGCCGGGGCGCGATGGGGGGGTGACGGTGACCGGGCTGGGGACGGTCCGGACGGCACTGGTGCGGCAGGCAATGACCGTGCGGTAGTCGGGCGTGGACGGCTGGGGGGCGGTCACGGTGGCATACCCGCGCTCGGCGAGCGCGGCGACGAGGGCGTCGCCGCCCTGGGTGGAGGACACCTCGGTAAGGACGGCGATATCGGCGCCCTCCGGGCCGGAGATCAGCAGTCCTCGGCGAGCGGTGCCGTTGTGCCGCCGGTTGAGGATCATGAGCCGGCGCAGGGTGAGGGAGATCTTGGCCATGGTGGGGGTGGACAGGATCACGAATCGGGAGTGGTAGTCGAGGCGTTCCTTGGCACTCCACGGGCCGGTCGCGGGCAGGCATGGTGGTTCGGTGTCGACGAACCGTGTCCATTCACGCCAGGTTGTCGGTGACGCGTACGGATCGTCGTGCGTTTCCTGGTCGGCGGGCGTCACCACTGCTGCCCCTCCTGATGCGCGTCGAAGATGTTCCAGGCCTCGGCCGGTGCTGCGGCACCGGGGGTGTCCGAGGTGGGGCAGGTGTTCTCGTCCGCGGGCGGGAGCTGCTCGGCAGGCTCGTCCGGCAGGTCCGTGTCTGCCCTCCGTCGCCGTGCGGGCTTGGCTCCTGCGCGCTGGCCTGGGGCGCTGGCGAGCCTGGCGGCGCTACCGGCCCTGCTGGAGGTTCCGGCGCCTGGGTGTCCCGTGTGGGCGCGGCGTAGGAGTTCGTCCAGGTGACGGGCGAGGTGTTCTTCGTGTTCCGCCCGGCCCGTACGCCGGGTGACCACGCTGCGGATGTGCCGCCAGGTGGTGTCGGTGAACGGCTTGGATACCAGCCCTTGATGGATCCAGGCGACCTGTGCCCAGCCGTCGGGGAGCCTTACCCAGCACCGCCCTGGCTCGTAGGGGTTGTGGTGGACCTCCCATTTGCCGTCCGAGGCGGTGGAGGGGTGCTGGTGTCCGTTGAGTGCGGGGCCGTCGTAGGTGCGGTGCTCGAACCGGATGCCTTCGTCTGTGATCGAGCACCTGCGGGAGGGCAGCAGTTCAATCCAGTCGGCTCCGGCCAGGGGGACGGGTACGTGTCCGGCCATGCCGGTGAGCGCGGCCCACATCTCGTTGGGGGTGAGTGTCAGGCGGGGCATGAGTGGGTGCCGTAGCCGCTCGTGACGTCGTTCCTGCCACCCGCAGATGATCCACTCGTCCAGCAGATCCTGCAGCTGGGGCAGCGTCCAGCACGCTTCGTCTTCCACGCTGCTGCCGCGCGCTGCGAGGTGGTTTCCGGTGTAGCCGGCGACGTACTGCGCGAACAGTGTGCCGATCGCTCCGAAGCCGCGCTCCACATGCCCCTTGGCGTGCCCGGACGCCGGGGGACACGGCTGGACTGTGATTCCCAGGTGCTCGGCGGCGGCGAGGAAGCAGCGGGAGACGAACACCTTGCCCTGGTCGATGACGACGGTCGACGGCCTGATCACCGGCCTGGCCGCGGCCTGCTGCATGCGGGCGTCGATGGTGGCGAGCCGGGTATAGGGGATGACGGAAGCGGCCATGGACAGGTACTCGGGCCAGTCGGGCCGCGTCGGCTGCGGCACCAGTGTCTGTGCCAGCAGCAGGGCCGCGTCCACTGCCTTGGTGCCTTTCGGGCGTAGGACGGCCGCGGTGATGCTGCGGGTTGCTACGTCCACGGCCATTGTCAGCTCCGGCCGTCGCGCCTGGCCGTCCTCGCACACGACCATCACGTCCAGCAGGGTGCTGTCCATCATCACCAGCTCCCCTGGCAGCGTCGCGACGGTCAGGGTGAATACCGGCACCGGCCGAGATGCCCGCCGCCGCTGGCCAGCGGCTGTCAACGCGAGCTGTTCCTGCTCGGCGATGGACCGCACCAGCCGGTTGAACGTGGCCACCGGCGGCACCGCCACAGCTCCGGGCCCATGGGCGTCTTCCAATAGCCACCCCACCTGGCGCCGCAGTCGGCTCAACGTTCCCGTCGAACGTCCCTGCTGCTGCTCCAGCGCCCGCTTGATCGCGGCCACCACCCGCGGATCGGCCCGCCCGAACGCGGACCGCTCCCGTTTCAGCCGGCCGTCGACGAGACCCCATACTCCCTGCTCGCGGTAGCGGGCTCGCATCCGGCGTACGGTGGCCACGCTGACCTGCTCCCCGGCCGCGGTCAGCTCGGCGGCCTTGGCCGCCTCCCGCTCGGCAAACCCGTACACGGCTGGGTCGTAGCCGGGCCGGGGCGACCCGTCCTGGTGAGGGCCGATGAGGCCGGTCTCGACCTCCAGGATGTGCCGCTCCCAGGCCAGGGCCTTCTCCCGGACCGCAGAGTCAAGCCCATCCAGCGGGCCGTGTACCGGATCACGCGGCCGTCCCGGTCGGCGGGTGTCCAGGACGGCGAAATCCCGCGCACCGACTACCTGGGTGAGCAGCAGAACCTGTACCCCTGCGGCCCTCCTCGGCGACCAGTCGGCAGCGCGGCCCGTCCAGACCGGCCAGGACGTGGACGTTACCGTCGAACCGGATCCGGTCCCCGACTTCGACGACGCCTGCCGGGCGCTTCACCGCTCCGGCTGCTTCCGCTGCCCGGCCGGCACAGCGGCCACGAGGGTCTCCTCGCTCAGGGGACGGCCCCAGGCCATGTTCAGCAGGCCGTTCCAGAGCCCGTGGTAGACGGCCGGCAGCGTCGCGATCGGGTCCCCGAGCCGGAGCGCACCCTCACCCAGCGCGGTGGGCCGGGCGAAGGCCCTGCGCAGCCGGGCCGCGGGAATACCCACGGAACACCGGGGATGCCGGTAGGCCGACAGCCAGCGCCCATTGGCCATGACCACCGGATCCCTCGTATCCGAGAACCGGTGCTCCCACCCCGCCTCCCGAGCACACGCCCCGACCACCCGCGCACGGCCGAGGAGCCGTGCGGACGGCCCGCCGCTCCCAGGACACTCCACAAGACGGATGCCACCGTCAGCCATGCCCACGGCCAGGTCAGGGACGTGGGTGACCATCCGTCCCCGCTCCTCCCACACAAACTCCACGGGACGGCTCACCAGGCCCCTCACCTGCGGGTCCTGATCCAGCATCATGACCGCGTCCCGCATAGCCGCGCTCCCGTACCCCACGAGACGGCCCGTGGTCGCTGACCACCACCACCCCGGAGCTAACCGCCGCCCTCGCCGTAGCGAGAAACCACGCACCATCGGGCATTCCATGAGGCGCAGCTCCCCGACCGCTGTCCGCCACGGCCTTTGGACCATGACCCCGTCCGGCCCGACGAACCGCACGTCCACATGGCGCAGATGCACCCTGCCCCCTCTGCCGAACCCAGTGGCCCACCGCACGCAAGCCGCCCTTCCGCCTATTGAAGAACGGCTCGGCCAACCTGCGCAGCGCGCAGACATACCGAGCCACACGATGCGGTGAAGCACCCTCTGACCAGCCCCGACACACCTCTTGCCTCTGCTACCACTCCCATTGATTGATGGGCGTCGTGTGGTTTTCAGTGGGTGGCGTCAGTTGTTTGCACTGGGTGTGTGAGGCGTTTTTGCTGGTAGTTGGGGTGGGTGGGTTTGTGGGGATGTCGTTTTCTTGGTGAGGGTCGTTGTC
>NZ_JAVRFH010000081.1:0-17289 GCF_031845825.1 Streptomyces lancefieldiae
CCGGATCCCCTCACGAAATGCCCGCCGCTCAGCGGTCAGGCCCCCACCCTCTGGATACCTCACCTCATCGGCATACCGCGGGGATCATGAACCGTCACTACCCGACGACAATCCGAAAACCTCAGTAATGGATCGGATGCATCACATCGCCGCCACAGCGCGGGCCCGGCGCTCATCGGGCTGCTGGTGAGCTCGCTGCCGAGGCCGGATTGGCGTCACCGGCCGGTGGTCGTTCTTGTAGCCGGCCCCTCACTCCGATGTCGGGCCGAACACGTGCCGGCTACATGGTCCGGTGGTGCAGGAGGTCTTGGGTGAGACGGTGCAGGCGCAGTGCGGACCTCTGGTCGAATGCCTTTCCCTTCAGGGGTAGTTGGCGCGTGTTGCGGTAGGCGGCGAATCGTTCGCCCGGCGGTCCGTCCAGAAGTTGGGCCATTGGGGCCACGGCCTTCGCCACGGAGGTGGCGAGCACGGCGAAGGACACCTTGGTGACGGTGCGGAGTGGTTGTGGAAGGTGGTCCGGCATACCGGTCGCCACCATGCCGGGGTTGTAGCCGATGTAGCGGATCCGGGTGCCGGTGTGCACGGCAGCGAAGGCGACGCCGAGCAGGTCATTGGCCCGGAAGGACTGCAAGGTGGCCTTGGTGCCGCCGTAGCGCCGTGCAAGTTGCAGGTCGTCCCAGTGGATCCGGCCCAGCGGAATGCCGGGAGTTCCGACGTTCATGATGACGGGTCGCCGCGCGGCCTCCATCACGTTGCGCAGACCGTGGCTCAGGACGAATCGGCTCAGGTAGGCGAGGGCGAAGCTGTGTTCAAACCCTTCGTCGGTGACCGTACGGGAGCCGAAGAGGCGATACCGCTGAGCGCACAGGACGAGCTTGTCCACCGAGGAACAGGCACTCTCTATTCCGGTGATGAGTTCTTTGGTCGCTGTGACCGACGTCAGGTCGGCCTGCATGAAGGCGGCACGGTCCACGGCCGAGATGGTCGCCGCCTCCGCCAGAAGAGCCTCGCCCTTGGCGGGAGTGCTGCCGACGGCAAGCACGCGCGCTCCCTGTCGCAGGTAGTGCAGGGCGAGCCCCTTGCCGAGCCCGTCAGTGCCCCCGGTGATGACCACGGTCTGCATCTCTGGCTCCCCTCTCCCGTGGGCTCGGGCGGCAGTTGCGCAAACCCGGCGCCGCGGAATCGCTATGTGGATATCCTGTATCCGCTTATGGGGTCCGACCGTAGCATGGAACCGGATATGCTCTATCCGATTCGCTCGAGTCGGTGCGAGGAGACGTTCATGGGCAGTCGGACGGGGGACGAGGAAGCCGGTGCGGCAGGCGGACGTCCGCTGAGGCGGGACGCGGAACTCAATCGTCGGCGCATCCTCCAGGCCGGGCGCGAGGTCTTCGCCGCACGCGGCCTTCAGGCCACCCTCAACGATGTCGCACATCACGCCGGTCTCGGAGTCGGGACCGTCTACCGGAAATACCGCGACAAGCACACGCTCGCGGAGGCCGTCTTCGGTGAAGAGCTCGACGAGATCGCGGCGATGGCCGCGGAGGCCCGGGGTGAGGACGACGCCTTCGACGCCTTGGCCGGCTTCCTCGAGAGAGCCCTGGCGCGGGTCGCGCACAACCGCGGGCTGCGCGAACTGATGCGCCAGGGCACCATCGAGGGCGCCGACCTCGCGCGAGCGCGGCACGAGATCACGTCGCACTGCAAGCATCTCGTGGAGCGAGCCCGTGACGAAGGCGCGCTGCGCGACGGCGTCACCGAGGCCGACATCGCACCGATCGCCGCGATGATCGACGCTGTCCTGACGCTGCCCGGCGAACACCCGTCGGAGATGTGGCGACGCTATCTGACGATTGTCCTCGACGGGCTCCGCGTCCACCCGGATCAGGGACCGCTGCCCGGTCCGGGAGGCGCGGCCTGAGCCCGCCCACCGCGGCCATAGGACGTCCCGCATGAGTTCGTCGCCCGTCTGCTCGCTGCTCGCTGCTCGTGCCGAGGTTGAACCGGCACGAGCAGCGGAGGAAGCGAGGCCGCATCACGCGACGGCGGTCCCGTCGAGCTCGACCATCAGGGTGGGGATCGCCACCCGTGTCACCCGAGCATCGTGCCGGCCGGCGTCACCCCGGCGGCGCCGCCGGCACGCCGTAGTGCTGGAAGGCAGATCGACGTCGGTGGTTCTCACTACCGCCTTGGCCCCCGGCACCTGCGTCTGCGTCTTTGCTTGCGGTGGAGTGGGCGGGCGCGGGACGGAGTCGGATCGCTACGTCACCCGCGGTGACACGGTCAGGCTGTGTGCTGGTGTGCCGGGTAGGTGATGTACCCGGCGTCGCCGCCCTGGTAGAAGGTGTGCTCGTCGACGGGCGCGACGGGCAGGCCCGAGCGCAGACGTTCGACCAGGTCGGGGTTGGCGAGGAAGCCGCGGCCGAAGGCGATCAGGTCGGCGCCCAGGCCCAGCCAGTGGTCGGCCTCCGCCGGTCCGGTCTGCTTCGGGCCGCCGGGCACGGTGGGGTTGACGATGAGGGTGCCCGGCCAGGTCTTGCGCAGTTGGAGGAGAGTCTCCTCGTCGGTGGTGGCCTCCAGGTGAACATAGGCGAGGTCCAGGTGGGCCAGCTCCGTCAGCAGGGCGGTGTTCAGTTCCGCCGCGTCGTCCTCGGTCACGCCCCAGAAACCGCCGCCGGGGGACAGGCGGATGCCCGTACGGGCGGCGCCCACGGCTTCGACGGTGGCGGCGGCTGCCTCGACGGCGAAACGGATCCGGTTGGTGATCGAGCCGCCGTAACGGTCATCGCGCAGGTTGGCGTTGGACGACAGGAACTGGGAGATCAGGTAGCCGTTGGCGCCGTGCAACTCGACCCCGTCGAAGCCCGCGTCGACGGCACGGCGGGCGGCGTCTGCGTAGGCCCGGACGTGCTCGGGGACCTCGTCGGTCTCCAGGGCCCGCGGCACGGGCATCGGCTGGGGGCCGCTCGGGGTGAACACGCTGCCCTCGCCGGACACGGCCGACGGGCCGACCGGCTGAAGGCCCGTCGTCTCGTGGTGCGAGACCCGGCCGCCGTGCATGATCTGCGCGAAGATGCGTCCACCGTTGACGTGGACCGCGTGGGTCACCTGACGCCAGGAATCCGTCTGCTCGTCGGTGTGCAGGCCGGGCGTGCCCGGATTGGACTGCCCCACGCGGCTGGGCTGGACGCCTTCCGAGATGATCAGTCCGGCCGTGGCGCGCTGCGCGTAGTAGGTGGCCATCGAGGGGGTCGCCAGGCCTCCGGCGGCTGCCCGGACGCGGCTCATGGGAGCCATAACGGTCCGGTTGGGCAGTAGGAGCCCTCCGAGGCGGTATCCGCTGAACAGGGACGGCATGTCGTTCACCTCATGTATGTCTGTGCTCCGGTTCGTCGAAGCGCACCAGTACGCTAAAACCTGACACCAATGTCAGAGGCAACCGGTGACCAGCGCGGTTCCGTGTGGGGTGCACCACAGGACCCGGTGTTGGGGACACCGCAGGAGGTGGTCATGCGGATCGGAGAACTCGCGGCACGCACCGGCGTGAGTGTGCGGTCATTGCGCTACTACGAACAGCAGGGCCTGCTCGCCAGCATCCGCACGCCGGGTGGACAGCGGCAGTACGTGGAGCGCGACGTGGAGCGCGTCCACTTCATCCAGGGGCTGTACGCGGCCAATCTCTCCAGCCGGACCATCGCCGAACTCATGCCGTGCGCCGAATCTCCGAGCGAGCACAACTCCGACGCCGCCCTGGAGCGGATGGCCCGCGAACGCGAGCGGATCACGGAGCAGATCGGCGATCTCCTGCGGGCCCGGGACACCCTCGACAGAATGGTGGTCGTGGCCCGGGCCCACCGCGAATCCCTACTGGACGCGGCCCCTGCTGCGGACGGATCGGCGGCAGCCCAGGACTCCACGCCGCACTCGGCGGTGCCCGCCTGCGTGTGAGCCGACGCGGCGGCCGAGTGTCCGGCCGTGCATGCGGGGACACCGTGGCCCCGGTCACCTGACGACAAACGCCGGCATGCGGCAGTTCTTCTACCACGGGCCCAACGCCGACCCGGCCGTCCTCAAGGCCGACGAGCGCTTCAAGGACCTGAGCACCGCGGCGGACTCGAGCACCTGAATCCTCCCCCGGCGCGGTCGCCCTCGCGCTCGATCAAGGTGCCGACCCTCCTGGTCGTCGGTGACCAGGACCAGTACTGCACCACTGGTGTCTGTACCCCCGAGTCGATGCTGGCCCACGAGCGGCCCTGCTAATCCCACCAGGCCAACCTCAAGGCCATCGTCGTCCCCGACAGCGGTCACTCGGTACAGCTGCACAAGAACGTGCCCGACTCCGACGCGGCGATTCTCCAGTGGGTCAAGGACGCCGTGTCCTGACCCATGCCCTGCCGTGGGCGGCCGTACCCCGGACGCCTACACCCGATCGGAGGCGCGCCATGTGGCCCCATTCCGCACGGTGCACGACCGACGAGGTCGTGGATTCGCGGAGGGGAACGTGCCGGTACCCGGGGGGCGTTGAGGATTCCGCGGCAAGTGGCCGATGGTTTCGTCCTGGGACTGTGAGACGGCGAAGTCGAGCAGGTACCGTTTGAGCAGCGACCCCTCCGCCAGGTTCGGCTCGGGCGCATACGGGGCCTTCCGGACGGGAAAGAGGGGGAACGGAGGACGCTATGGATGCGATCGCGGCCGATCTTCTCATGGCACTGGCCGGCGGCACGGCGGGCGCGGCGGGGCAGCAGGCATGGACGTCACTGCGCGACCTCGTGCGGCGTCGCACCATACCGGACACAGTGCGCGCACCCGAAGAAATACCGTCGGGGGAGGACGAGTTCGCAGCCCTCGACGAGCAGGCCGAGAGCGTGGAGCGTGCGCGAGCGCTGGCCCGGGTGCTGGCGCTGCGGGCCACGTACGACGACGCCTTCCGTGAGGATCTCGCGGCCTGGCGAAGCGCTGCGGAAGACACTGCGGTGCGAACCGGTGCGGGAGATGTCGACAACCGCATCACGGGCGGCAGGCAGGGCGCCGTCATCATGGGGCGGGACTTCCACAGCCCCGTCACGTTCAACCAGCCATGACGCAGCGCCGCCCTGCCGTGCTGTGACATCCTGAGACGGCACCGTCGGCTCGCCCCCATGTGCCCGCGTGTCCCAGGCGGGCCGTCCGGCATCGGGGCGGGAAGAGCGCAGCACGGACGTCACGGGGGTGAACGAGGTGGATCTTTTCTACGGACCGCGGACAAGGACCGGCTGAGCGGTCATGGCGGAACAGGCACGGGGCGACGTACACAACGTCTTCTCCGGCGGCAGTGCCACGTATGTGATCCAGGGCCGGGACTTCGGTGCCGTACACCTGCGCCTGCCGTCGCCGCGGACGTCGCAGGAGCGTGCCTCCGTCGAGTTGGCACGCGTGGTGCTCGCCCAGTGGCGGGACGAGGCCGGGGCCCTGGGCCTGACCGGAAGCGCCAGGCTCGCGGTGGGCTGGCGGACCGACTGGACCGTCGCCGACCACCGTGAGCACATCGGCGCAGACGTGACCGGCGACACCGCGGGCCTCGCCGAACTCGCCGCTGCCTTCCAAGCTCTGCCCGCCCAGCGCCTGGTGATCATCGGCGGTCCTGGTACGGGCAAGACGTCCCTGGCGATCCTGCTCACACTGCAGTTGCTGAGCCGGCACGATGCGACGAAGCCCGTCCCCGTACCGCTACTGGTTTCCTCCTGGGACGCGAACAAGGAACACTTCGACGTCTGGCTCGCGCGCCGCATCCACGAGGAATACGTCGGCCTGACCAGGGACCTCGACCGAGCCCGGATCCACGAACTGGTACGCGACCGGCGAATACTCCCGGTTCTCGACGGCCTGGACGAACTACCGCGCACGCTTCGCTCCGCGGCGCTGGCCGGGCTCAACAGGACGGGCGCCGACGGCACGCCGCTGATTCTCACCTCCCGCACGGCGGAGTACACCGAACTCGTCACCGCTGACACCGTGTTGCAGGCGGCGGCCGTGATCAGGGCACAGCCGGTGGAAGGGGCCGCGGCGGCCGAGTACCTGCGCGGCTCCTCGCATCCGCAGCGCACCCAGCGCTGGCAGGTACTCCTGGACCACATCACGCACCACCCCGAAGCCGCGTCGGCCGCAGCCCTCTCGTCCCCGCTCATGCTGTGGCTGGCCCGCACGGTGTACGCCCACCCGGACGCCGATCCCGGCGAGCTCGCCGACGAGTCCCGCTTCCCCGACGTCGTGACCATCGAGCGGCACCTGATCGACGCCATTGTTCCCGCGGCCTTCCCCTCCGGGCCGGCCTCCCCCCACCAGCCCCGTCCGATACGCGAGTGGGGGCACGCGCAGGCACAGAGCGCCCTCGACTTCCTCGCAGTCCATCTCACCGCGGCAAGGACGAAGGAGTTCGCTTGGTGGGAGCTGCACCGGGCGAAGGCGCCGACACTCCTCAAGGCGCCGGCACTGCTGGCCGGTTACGTCCTGCTGATGGCAGGCTCCGCATGGTTCCAGGACTGGTTCACCGGAGGCGATGCGTTCCAGGCCTTCCAGGTAGCCGCGGGAGCCACGGTCGCCATGATCTTCGGGGTCGCGGGAGGCCTGCTCCTGTCGTTCTCGCAAGTGCGGAAGGGACCTCTGCCCCGTCGGCTCGCCGCGTTCGGCAGGCACCGCTCCCGCATCCCGGGCCTGTTCTGGCTCCTTGTGTTCCTGGCGCCCATAGGGTTGCTCCTGGCCCGGGACGAACCGCTTGTGGCGCTGGGCTTCGTGGTTCCGCCGCTGCTCATGATGGTCGTCGGCGCGCCTGCCGACACCGCGCAGGCCGTCGGACCGCGGCAACTGTTGCGCGGTGAGCGGGCCAGTACCGTGCTCATGCTGCTGGGCGTCGCACCCGTGATCGGGGCCATCGGCACCCTGACTGCCGTCCAGGTTCCCGACCGCGCCGTGCTGCTCGGCAGCTGGCTCTGTGGAACCGCGGTTGTGGCCGCAGTGCTTCTGGCGCTCAGTCCCTGGACACAGTGGCTGCTCGCGAAGGTGACACTCGCGGGCCTGGGGAGGTTGCCATGGTCGACCATGGCGTTCCTCGAGGACGCGCGACGGGTGGGCCTGCTGCGGCAGGTCGGCGGCGTCTACCAGTTCCGCCACGCCCAACTCCAGGCACGCCTCGCGGCCCATCTGCGCGGCGGTGCCCCGGCGCGTCGGCTGCGCGCCGCCAACCGCGCGCCCTGGCCGGTCCGCCCGCTTCCTGCGGCGAGTAGCACCCCACAGTCCGTACGCATCCCCGGCTACGTCGGGCCGCGGCGCACCAGAGGACAGCCGGCCCTCTACGTGATGATGTGGACGCTCGCGCTGCTGTGGACCGGCATCATCACCTTCCAGTACAGCTGGCACGATCCCGGCGCCTGGCAGACCGTGGGCTTCTTCGTGGCGCTTCCGCCCGTCCTCGACCTGCTGGTCCCGCCCCTCACCTGGCGGCGGGCCGAGTTGCGCCTGGACGAGGACGGAGTCGAGGTCGCGTCGGGCAAGCGGACGACCCGCTTCGAGTGGTGCGACATCGCGGAAGTCGCACCACACCGGTTCGAACTGCCGCTCGACAAGAACGACGACGGCAGCGTCATGCTCCACCTGAGGCTCACGCCCGAGGCCACCCCGGGGCCGGGGATCCGTCTCGACGGCAAGCGCTGGGTGGCCCTGTGGCCGCTCGACAGCCCCACCGGAGACCCGGACGACGCGACGCCCCCACCCGAGTTGCATGACGCGCTCGTACGCTTCGCAGGCGAACGGTGGCGGCCTGAGGTGGGGAGGCGACGGACCGGTTACTGAGGCGCGGAGCGGGGGTGCGGCCGTACCGGCGGTCCGTATGCGAGTCGACAAGGAAGTACGTCATGGCCTTCGCAAGGTGACCTGGGCGCGTTCTCACGTCTCGCGGAGGCGGAGCCGACCATGACTTCCGCAGGGAGCCGTCCCGGGGGAAGACGGCCCTCAGCCGGGTCGCTACCCGCTCCGGGCCCCATGCCGGTGCCCGGCGGCGGTCCTGCCGACGAGGTGGGACCGGGCCTTCCAGGAGCACCGCGGCCATGGGCGTCCAGCTCGTCGGGCGCTGTCGAGCCACAGCATCCTATTCATATCCCTGAACACTAATCATGTACGAATCTATTGACGTGCCCACAGCAAGCGCTTACCTTCCCTCCCCAGGCCCCCTACAACCCCCTAACCTGGAGATGGACCATGCACCTGAGACCAGCCATCGCAGCTATCGGCATGCTGACCGGCACCCTCGTCGCGGTGTCGGGCACCACGGCGCAGGCGGCCACCATCCGCTACGAGGCCGAGAGTTCCCCGGCGGTGTGCACCGGTGCCATCGAATCCGAGTGGGCCGGATACTCCGGCAGCGGGTTCTGCAACGCGACGAACGCGACCGGCGCCTACGCCCAGTTCACGGTGAACGCGCCCGCCGCGGGCACCGCGACCCTGCGGGTGCGGTTCGCCAACGGGACCACCACGGTCCGACCGGCCGCCCTCACAGTGAACGGGACCACGGTGCAGACCCCGTCCTTCGAGGGCACCGGCGCCTGGACGACCTGGGTCACCAAGACCCTGACCGTGCAGCTGAACGCGGGCAGCAACACCGTCCGGCTGAATCCGACCACCTCCGCCGGCCTGCCCAACCTCGACCATCTGGACGTGGAGACCTCGGGCGACACGACCACCCCGCCGCCCGGCGACACGCTGTACGTGGCACCAAACGGCACCGACGGCGCCGCCGGAACCCAGTCCGCTCCGACGACCCTGAACTCCGCGATCTCCCGCATCACCCCCGGCGGAACCATCTACCTGCGCGGCGGGACCTACCGCCACTCCCAGACCATCACCATCCCGTCCACCAACAACGGCACCGCCGCCGCCCGCACCAAGCTCTCCGCCTACCCGGGCGAGACCCCGGTGCTGAACTTCTCCGCCATGGCCGAGGCCGACGCGAATCGCGGACTCGCCGTGAACGGGTCGTACTGGCATGTCGCCGGCATCGTCGTAGAACGGGCCGGAGACAACGGGATCTTCGTGGGCGGCAGCAACAACGTCCTGGAGCGCACCGTCACCCGCTACAACCGGGACACCGGCCTTCAGCTCTCCAGGATGTCCTCCACCACCCCCAGCAGTCAGTGGCCGTCCAACAACCTCATCCTGAGCGCCGAGTCGCACGACAATGCCGACTCGGACGGGGAGGACGCCGACGGCTTCGCGGCGAAGCTCACCGTGGGCCCGGGGAACGTCTTCCGTTACGCCGTCTCCCACAACAACATCGACGACGGCTGGGACCTCTACACCAAGCCCGACACCGGCCCCATCGGCGCGGTGACCATCGAGGACTCCCTCGCCTTCGAGAACGGCACCCTCAGCGACGGGTCCCAGGCGGGCAGCGGCGACCGCAACGGCTACAAGCTCGGAGGCGAAGACATCGGGGTCAACCACGTCGTCCGGCGCAGCATCGCGTACGACAACGGCAAGCACGGGTTCACGTACAACAGCAACCCGGGCAAGATGGCCATCTCGGACAACATCAGTGTCGGTAACGAGCAGCGCAACTTCAACTTCGACGCCGGCACCTCCGTGTTCCGCAACAACACCTCGTGCGACAGCGGCTCGAACGATCGCATCATCGGCGACGCCGACGGTACGAACCAGTTCTGGTCCGGCTCCAACGGCTCCCGCTGCTCCGCCTACACCGGTGCCCTGGGCTGGTCGCATGCCTCGGACGGCCGTCTCGTCGTCACCTTCGGCGGCAAGCAGGTGACGCAGTAACCGGCCCCCTGCGGCAACTCCGACTCCGGCTCGGTGCACAGCCGGAGTCGGAGTCGCCGCACGCGGTGGCTGCGCTCGCCGTCCGAGGGCGGCATGGCCGCGACTCGTGAGGTCGGTGCACCAAGTGCTGGACCTCTGCCCCGGCGACCGTGCACCGTTCGGACTCCGATGAGCGCAGCCTCGAAGTCGTCGGCCACGCGCGAGCCGGGCATGAACCCGGCCCACGACGAGGCGGTCCGGCTCCGAGATGCCGGGGCGGTGCCCCCCCCCCCCCCGGTCAGCGTCGCCTCGGAGACGCTGTTGAGGGTCACCGCGCTCGTCGGCGGCTTCCGGGCCTCCTGTCCCCGCGCCGACGTCCGGCTCCACCAGTCGAACGCCGATGAGATGGACCGCCAGCTTTTATGCCCCCGAGGCCGACTTCTGTGTCGCGCAGCAGTTGAGCGGCCCCGCACCTGGAGTCGATCGAGCTAGCCCGCGAGGATCTGCTGCTCGCGGTCCGCGCGGGCACTGGATCGACCTGGGGTCGGCACGGGCGTCCGACGGGGCGGCAGCCCCTCGCAGTCACAGCCTGACCATGAGGGGGCCTGGCGTCACCTCCGCCAGAACAGGTGGTGCGTCATGCCACTCGGGCTGGGCACGACCTCCAGGTGGAACCGGTCGAGCAGCTCGTCGGGGGACTCCCAGAGACGTAGTCCGGACCCCAGTTCTACCGGTGAGACCGCCACGTGCAGGGTGTCGACGAGATCGGCGGCGAGGAACCGCCGGAGGGTGGTGACCCCGCCGCCGAGCCGGACGTCCTTGCCCTGTGCCGCTTCCCGCGCCCGTTCGAGGACCGTGGCCGGGTCGCCGTCGACGAAGTGGAAGGTGGTGTCGGAGAGCGTGAACGACGGACGTGTGTGGTGGGTCATGACGAACACCGGGGTGCGGAACGGGGGCTCATCCCCCCACCAGCCGCGCCAGTCGTGATCGTGCCAGGGCCCGCGCTGGGGCCCGAACTTGTTGCGCCCCATGATCTCGGCACCGATGTTGCGTGCGAAGTCTCGCGTGAAGTAGTCGTCGAGGCCCCGGCTCCCCCCGGGATCCGTGCGCCTGGGCCAACTCGCCGTGGCTCCGGCCCAGGCGAACAGCCTCTCGGGATGATCGAGGCCGAACGGCTGCTCGAGGCTCTGGTGCTCACCGGCAGCGATACCATCACTCGAGACGTTGAAGTTCATGACTCTCAGTAGTTGATCCACGTGTGACCTCCTCAGGTCCTGTCCGCGTCATCGTGGGCTGGGGGCCGCACACCATGACGTCGAACGGGAGGCGGCCGGATCGACAGCGGCCCGCGATCTTTTTTCCAGGGCATGTAGGGAAGCGGCCCCCCGCCGGCGGTGTGGCCGTCGCGGACCCGGCCGGCATCCAGTCGGCCGGGGAGGCCGTCGGGGCTCAGACGTACCTGGGGACGGCAGTGTCCGTGCCGACGCGTTCTGCCACCGTCTGCTGGAAATGGGCACACTGGGTGCAGTCGTCACGGTCGCAGCCGAGGGCGCATTCAACGAGGTCGAGGGATGCTTGCGCTGCCGCGATGCGGAAGCGGAGCGCTTCGGCCTCCTCGCGCAGGGTTTTCCGTCGCTCGGCGGTATCCGCGGTGCTGACCAGAGAACGGGATGGTGTCCAGGGAGAGCCCGGCCTCCTTGGCGCGCAGGATGACGGCGACGCGTGCGAGGTCGGCAGAGCGGTAGCGGCGATGGCCGACGGCGGGCGCCGGCACTGGCGACGAGGTCACGAAGGTGACGATCAGCGCTTCCCGTAGGCCTCGTGCTGCAGCGCGTCTCGCAACGACCGATGCCACCCGCGCCCGGCTGATTCCGGCGTCACCGACTTGGGATGTCGAAGCCAGCCGGTCTGCCCCAACCGAACAGACCGGCCGGGCGGCAGCCCGGTGGCGGGCGAACCGCAGCGGTGATGGGGGATGGGTGGCAGAGCGAACACGGCCACCTTCGCGGACCTTGAAGGCTAGAGAACTCCATGATCTACAGGGGCCGCGTTCGCCTGCTTCCCCGCCGTCCACCACCGACGTCAACGAACAACTGAAGCTGGGACGAGCCGGACAAACACCGGGGCCCCGGGGTTGGAGCGCCTCGCGCGACGAGTTCGGCGACGCCTATCACCCGCAGAGCGGACCAGCGGCGTCGGTCAGGGGTGCGGGTGCCGGTCCTCACACTTGCTTCCGCCCAGTCTCAATCGTCTTCGGTGATGAAGTCGGTCAGCGCGGCAGCGACGGCATCGGGCTGTTCATCGGGGATGAAGTGTCCTGAGTCCGGCACGACGATCCCGGTGGCGCGGTCGGCCCACGGCCTGATGGAAGCTGCCATGTCGGGGATGGAGCCGTGGCTGCCGGAGATCCCAAGAACCGGGACCCTCAGGCGCCGTTGTTCCAGCGCTTCGTGGTTCTTCTGCGCCGACTCGGCGGCGTCCCGGTAGTAGGCCAGGGATGCACGGAGACCGCCGCCGGCGGCCACGGACGCGGCGTACTGCTCAATCTCGGCGTCGTCGAAGGTGTCGGAGGAGAGGGTCTTGACCTTCAGGAACCAGCCGACGTACTCCCGTTCGCGGCCGGCGAGCAGTGTCTCGGGCAGGTCGGGCACAAGGTGGAAGGCGAAGTGCCAGGTCTTCCACGCCTGCTCGGGGTCGGTCGGAATGGCGTCAGGGAGCGTGATGCCCGGGATGCCGGCGTCGAGCAGTGCCAGGCCACGCAACTGGCTCTGGTACTTCAAGGCGAGGGAAAAGGCGACCCACGCGCCGATGTCGTGGGCGGCCAGCCAGTATGCCGAGACTCCGAGCGCCTTGACCGCGGCGTGGACGTGCGCAGCGACCGTGTGCGTGTCGTAGCTGATGTCCGGGCGTTCGGAGTGGCCCTGGCCCGGCAGGTCAATCGCGATGACGTGGAATCGGGCGGCCAGGTTCGGCATCACCTTGCGCCATGCCCACCAGGTCTGCGGGAACCCGGCGAGCAGCACGACGGCTGGACCGTCCGGCTGACCGCCCTCAACCGCGTGAAGCCGGACGCCGCCCGCGTCGACCCAACGGTGGGTGAAACCGGCCAGGTCGGGCAGCGGCAGGCCGCGGACCGGGTTGCCAAAGACGCGGGGGGCGCTTGCGGGGTCATTCATGATCTTCCTCCACTGGGGTGAGGCGTGTTGACGGCCTGCTGAAGGTGTCAGGCGCGGTGGTTGACTCGGGGCGTCGGCTGAGGGCGAGGCCCACCAGCGTGATGGACACGACGAGAGCGGCGAGCATGGTGCTGGAGACCCGTGTCCCGACCGCCTGATCGGCGAAACCGAGCGACAGGACCGGGACGACGAGCCCGGAGTGGAGCAACAAGAGAAGTGCCGGGCGGCGGATACGAGGCTGCCCGCACGCGTTCGGTCTGCGGTCTTGTCTGCGGTCTCGGGGAGGACCAGCCAGGAGACGCCGGCGACGGGGCACATCGCCAGGTAGTGCCAGAACACGGTGTGAGCCGGCGATGGCACCGACCGCGAGCACGCGGTGCGCGTGTCGCTGCGCTGTGAGGGCTGCGGGGTATCCGGCTCCGGCCATGATCACGCCTTCACCCTAACCCATCTTGAACTGATTGGTTCAAGATGGGATGATGGTCTCCACCAAGAAGGCGGCGCAGGAGGGAGGTGCGGCATGGCAGGCAAGAAGCAGTTCGACATCGCCACGGCGCTCGATGCCGCGATGATCCAGTTCTGGCGGGCCGGCTACGCGGACACGTCGGTGGACGACCTGTCCCGGGCGACCGGGCTCAACCGCAGCTCCATCTACTCCTCCCTCGGCGACAAGGACACGCTCTTCATGCGCTGCCTGGAGCGCTACGCCACGCGTTACGGAGACAAGTACGACGCCGCGTTGTCCTGCGCCGCCGACCGGCCCCTGGCAGCCGTGCGGGCGTTCTTCGACATAACCCTGGAACGCATCGCGGACCCCGGTCTGCCCGACGGATGCCTGGTGGCCCAGACTGTCATGGCGACCCCGGTGCTCAGCGCGAGCGTCGCGGCGCGTGCACGGGAGGTGATCGGCCGCCAGCGCACCCGGCTACGCGCCGCACTGAAGGCCGGCCGACTGCACGACGAGGCGGCCGAGTCCTTCGCGACCCACCTTGCGGCCGTGAACCAGTCCCTCGCCGTCATGAGCAGAGCCGGAACGAGCACGGAGCAGCTGCGTGCCATCGTGGACGTGACCCTCGACGCGCTTGCGCAGAGTCTTGGCCCGAATGGCTGAGATCTGTCCGGCAAAGCGGACTTCGCCGTCTGCCTGGGCAGA
This sequence comes from Streptomyces lancefieldiae, assembly GCF_031845825.1. Taxonomy (NCBI): domain Bacteria; kingdom Bacillati; phylum Actinomycetota; class Actinomycetes; order Kitasatosporales; family Streptomycetaceae; genus Streptomyces; species Streptomyces lancefieldiae. The sequence continues at coordinate 14,110 of NZ_JAVRFH010000081.1, forward strand.
ACCCGCCATCCGTCAGGGTGCGCGTCAGGGCCCCGGTGTGTGCCCGGCGGCCCGTCCCAGCTTGTTGGTTGACGTCGGTGGTGGGCGGGAAGCAGGCGAACGCGGTTCGTTCCCCAGGCCAAGCGCCTGCCCCGGACACAGGGGGATCCGTCGGCGGACCGGCGGACCTCAATCGCTACGGTCCGTGTACCTGGTCCTACATCCGCGGCTTCGGATGGGTCCGGGACGCGAACCTGCGCTACGGCGGCGCCGGAGCCCGTTGCCAGTTCTGAGCACCGGCTACAGGTAGTCGAAGCGCCATCCGGCTGGTACTGTCCGGCCGATCGCGGTGGGGATGCTGCTCGGAGGCAAGGGAGATCTCGGCGAGTATCCGTGGACCCGGATGGGTCGCCAGCCGGCCTGGTCGTGGGTCTCGTCGATGAGGGAGCCGTGATGCGGTGACAGGCCGCCGCGGCGCTCGTAGGATGCCTGGATGCCCAAGCCGATACGGAAGAGCCGCCTCACGTGGGTCGTCGCGTGGGTGGTGCTGTGCGCGGCCGGTACCGCCGCCACCGCCGAACTGAACGCCTCGGTCCCGGACCCGCAGCCCGCGAAATCCGTCAGCGCCGAGTGCGCCGGGTACATCGCTGACATCGAGACGCAGCTGGCCAAGGCCAGCCAGGCAGGTATGGGAGACGGAGTGCCGGCCTTCACACGAAGCAAGGTCGGTGCGGACGACTGCGGTGACGAGATGCGCGACCGCTTCCGTGGCGATCGGTGAGCCGCGGTACGTGGCTCGCCGTGATGGCTGGGCTGATCTGCGTCGGGGCCGCGGCGATCACTGCCGCGGGCGCCGCGTCGGAACCGGAGCTGCGGCCCACGCCGCCGCGGGTGTACTCCTCCTGCCTGGCCGCCGACACCAAGGCGACGGCTGCCGGCGACGACCCGTGCGACGGCCGTTGAAGAACCACTGAGCGGCGGTTCGCCGCAAGGTGGCAACGCTGATGGCGCTCTTTGAAATCTGCTTCAGAGAATCCTCAACAGTCCACGAGAACCGCAATCTTTGGACAGACCGTGCTGTCGGGCCGGGCTCAATCGTCGGATGTGGCCGAGGTCCACATGCCGAACCACTGCTCGGCGCCGTAGGCCTCGAACCGCTCCACTTCGATGAACCCCAGCTTCGCCGCGAGGCGCATCGAGCGGGTGTTGGCGGTCTGGGCGGCGAGCACCACCGGCTCGCCGGGAAGTACGCCGGCGAACCAGTTGAGTGCCGCAGTGCACGCTTCGGCGGCGTACCCGTGTCCCCATGCCTGTGGCAGGAACAGGTAGCCGAGTTCGGCCTTCCCGGCAGCCTGACGGAGGTGCCCCGTGCCTTTGGTGAGCGTGATCTGGCCGATCATCGCTCCGTCGAGATCGACTATGAAACGCCCGGGGCGCCGACCGGGTGCTCCCGGCATCGCGCGCTCGACCTCTGCACGCGATTGAGGGCCACCCAGGTAGGTGCCCACCTCTGGCGAGGCAAACAGCTCGATGACCGCCGCTCGGTCCCGGGCCTCGGGTTCACGGAGCACGAGCCTCTCGGTACTGATCGGTGCAGGCGGCCAGACAACGGGTCCGAGATCAGTCATGTCGGCCAGCCAATCAGCAGGCTCAGGAGGGATCAAGGGCTCGAGGGAGGACGACCACGAGTTCGTCTTCGGCGCCCTGCGGGATGTCGGGCCCGGTTGGCCGAGCGGAAGAAAGTCCTCGGCGCCGCCAAGGCGCTGGCGGACAAGTCCGACTCCGACCCGCTCCATCAGCAGGTCCAGGCGGAGTGCCGCGGTGTGCGCCACCGCGGCACTCACCGTACGTACCGATACCGCAGGACACCGATAAGCGTCTCGTCGACCTCACCGCGATGAATCCGTCGGTGATGGGCGCAGGTGGCGAGATGATCTCCACGACAAGTGATCTCAACCGGTTCATGGCCGCACTGCTCGATGGGCGCCTCCTGCCAGGTCACCTGCTCGACGAAATGAAGACACCAGGTGTCGAGAACAGCGCGTACGGGCTCGGGCTGCGACGGCAGGAAACCTCGTGCGGGGTTCGTGTCTACGGCAACGACGGTATGCCCTGGCGTATCAGTCCTGGTCGTTCTCCACGGAGGACGGGCGCCGCCAGGTCACGCTAGCGCTCACGCCCGACTTCCGCAGTGATCCCGACGACGCCGTTGACACGCTCCTGGACGAGGCATTCTGCGACTGACCGGGCCTGGCTCGGACGGACGGCGCATCACGGCTCTCCCACTGTGGAGTTGATGACGCCGGTCGAAACCGGGATCAGGTCCCGCTGACTGCAACGAGAAACAGCGCCTGTTCATCAGTGTTGTGGTCCGGCCCGTTCCCGGCCCGGACCATCGGCTCAGCCGGTCGATCACACACCGAAGTTGGTCGGCCCGAGCCAAAGGCTGAGGCGTTCATCGGTCGCTGGGAGTAGGTCTTGCGCCTCAGGCGCGCGTCACGCCTGCTTGGCTAGGGTCGGACCTCATGGAGACCACAGGAATCGTTCGTCGCCAGACGGCGGAGCGTGTGCGTGACACTCTGGAGCGGCTCGTTACCGAGCGGGATGTATGGGTGTCGACGGCTCACCCTGATCACGGGCCGCACCAAGTGCCGCTGTGGTTCTGCTGGGATGGGCGAGCAGTGTGGATGTGTACCAGCGCCACTTCCGTGACTGCGCGAAACGTCCGCGAAGAGCCGCGCGTGCGCCTGTCGCTACCGGACACCTTCGACGTGGTGCTGCTCCAGGGTGTGGCGGAGTGCTTCCCGGACCAGGAGGTGCCCGGAGGCGCAGCGGAGGCGTTCGCCGACAAGTTCGGGTGGGATCCACGCGCGGAGGAGGGCTCCTTTCTCTATGTACGCGTCGTCCCGACGACTGTGCGCGCTTGGCGCGGCGAGCCAGAACTACGCGGGAGAGTCATCATGCGTGCCGGGATGTGGCTGGGATAGCGACTGTCCCTCGCTGACGCGCCTATCCCGGAACACGATCTGCAGCCGGTGTACTACTGAGGTCGAACTCGTGGAGTCGTCGGGACTGACGGGCCGTAATCCGCTGCGATACCACCGGGGTATGCCGTCACCGCAGGGCGTGGCGGGCTGACCGCCGAACGGCACCGGTTCCGCGAGCGGTTACGGCTTCAGACGACCGAGAGGTTCGACGGGG
>NZ_JAVRFH010000082.1:0-16911 GCF_031845825.1 Streptomyces lancefieldiae
TCGGTGATTCGACACCAACGAGCTGTTCAGGAGGCCCTGTTCGTATGCGTCCAGCGCCCCGCGATCACCCGATCGGGACTCCCGTTCGACGCACATCTCTCAAGATCGAAAAGAGAACAGCTTCTAAGACCGGCCGACGCACAGCAGCCGTCCCCGCGCCAGGCCTCCCGGCCCTCCTTGACGGCGATCCCGGCTACCACCAGAGCCGCGATCGGATCCGCCCACGACCAGCCGAACGCCGCATTCGCGACCAGCCCGACCGGCAGAACCGCCGACAGATGGGTGCACAGCAGGGGTCTGCTTGGAGTCCGCAACCGCCGACGCCCACGCCGATGGGACGTGGCCATCTGCCAGCTCCGGCGCGCTGTCCGCCGAGACGGGAGGACCGCGCGCTGGGAGCGAGGACCGGGGGCACGCACCAGTGCGGCCGATGCCCCGTTACCGGGTGGCCGGGCGGACCGCGCCACGGCGATCGGCTGCCTCACCGAGGTGAGGAGCAAGAGCAGGTATGGCAACCGAGCAGGAGCCTGTACCCCCGTGCACGCCGCAGGCATCTCCGCCCGCCAGAACCGCTGGCCCGCGAGATCCTGAACCTGAGCGAGACGTTGCGGTCGAGCATCGCCCGACCAACCACCATGTCGGAGTACGAGGCGTCGCCGGTGGCAGCCAACTCCGGCCTCGCCCCGCCATCCAGATTCAGTAGGCGGCCTACTACTTGCACGCCCTGACCGCAGTCGGCACCCTCCCTCCCAGGCCGCAGTCCACCGCCTGAATCGACCTCACGCTGGCAGGGCTGCACTCCGTCGGTTGACAGGCCATGCAACATCGCGTGCCGGCGGTTACTGGAAACGGCGTCAGAGGTTCAGTGTGATGGCAGCACCGACGCCGCCGAGGCCGAGGGCGAAGACGGCCGGGGCCCAGCCACCGCTGCCCCAGCGGAAGAACCGGTCGACGGCGAGCCGGCCCGGACCCATCGCCGCGATCGCCAGGGCGACGACGGCGATGCAGATGTTGTACTCGACACCGCCGTCCGCCAGCCACAGACCGTGGGCCCCACCGACAGTCGCCATGGCGTTGATCATCACTCCGATCAATGCGGCAGCGGCGAGCGGGGTGAGGAAACCCAGGGCCAGACCGAGGCCGCCGAGAAGTTCCGACAGGCCGCCGATCACCGCGAAGACCTCTCCTGGGTGGTAGCCCAGGGCATCGAACCCCTTGCCGGTCGCCGCCAGCCCGTCACCGCCGAAGAGACCGAACAACTTCTGGGCACCGTGCCCGGCCATGATCAATCCGAAAGTCATCCTTATGAGCAGAAGTCCCCAGTCGGAAGCCGACGTCCACGCGGCGGTGGGGTGCGCTGTCGGTCCTGCCGGGGCCGACATCCGGTACAAAACGTGTTTCACATCCATGTGACTGCTCCAAAAGGGAAGCCATAACGGGCAGGACCCAAGTTCCGTAAGACACCGAGTCACCGGTCCGAGGCGTGCCCCGCACGGTTTCGCAGAACGTCTGCCGCCCTGTCTCCTACACTTCCGCAGCGGCGGTGAGCGTGCACCTGGGGCCTGGGAACCGACGAAAATGGAGGGGCGGCGGCGTAGGGGGACGCGTCGTTGATGTCCTCCCGGGCCTACGCTCCCCCAGCAGTTCGGACCTGGTCCAGAAAGCAGGCGAAGGCTGGGTAAGGACATGCGCGCCGGAAGAGGAGACGGCCTACTGCCTGCACGCGCTCCCGGAAGCAGACCCCCTCCCTACGAGGCCGCCGTCCACCGCCTGGTCGACCTCACACTGACAGGTCAGGGCCGCCCCGGCGCGGCTGGTGCCCGCGCGGCCGGCGCCCAGAAGGGGTCATGCGGGCCTGGAATAGCGCGGGGCGAAGGCGGTCACCAGTGTCCTGACATTGCGCAGGCACTCATCCGGTCAGCTGGGCGGCGGACCGGCGAAGCGCCTGGGTCAGCTGGCCGAGACCGGGGTCCTCGACCGGCATGTGTCCGCAGTGTGTCGGCGTACACGTGAGAAAAGTCCGTACGCCGACACGTGGTGCGCTCGCGTACCAGTCCGGCCTCCTTGAGGCGGGCCAGCGCCAGGTCGAGGAGGCGGTCGGCACCGTCGTCTTCGGCGAGACGGTCACGGAAGTCGGCCAGCACGCTGTGATGGAGACCGGGATCATCCAGCTCCATGGCCATCGCGTACTTGACGTCGATGCGGCAGCGGACCGTCTCGGCGGCCTGTCGGTCCGACAGACCGAGCAGGAACTGCAGCACACAGACGGTGGCCAGTTTGAGCAGGCGAGAGACCGGGGCACCCGTCCCGCGGGTACCAGTCGGCGAAATCCTCGTCGCACCACAGCCCATCGAGGCGGTCACGTGCCCATATCGCCGTCGTGCCACCCGGGTTGCTCGCCCGCGCGACCTGCGCAGTCAGGCGGGACCTGCTCACCGGAACGGGGGCGAAGGGACAACGGGCACCTCGACGGCTGCATCGGTCGGCGGAACTACGCGAGCCTGCCCGTTGATCATGCTGCCGCACCGGGAACTCCAAGATCCCCGACAGAGTCAAGCTCAGACCGCATCCGGAAGTGTCCGGGAGCGACCTTCCGGATCTGCTGAAACGCCTCGCGCAGGTCCCGGCCCCGCGGGATGCGCGGGGAGTACGGCCCCCTCTCGTGACGCTCCCGGCACGGACGGCCTGCGCGGTCCTCGCCGGAGCGCGATCCCTGCTCGCGGTGAGTGAATGGCTGGCCGACGCACCACCGGCCCTGCTCGAACGGCTCGGCACTGCCGTCCCTGCGCCATGTCAGGGACGTCGCCTTCGCCGAGGACGCCTCCCAGCTTCGGACCGGAAACACCCCCAGAGCGATGGTCACCTGCAGAAACCTCGTGATCGGAGCTCTCCGCCTGACCGGCGCCCGCAACATCGCCTCCGGCCTCCGACGGGCCGCCCGAGACCGAACCCGGACCCTTGCCCCTCTCGGCCTCACATGATCAAAACGGACGACATCAACTACGCCGAAGCCCTGCCCCTGGGGATGCCGCGGATGTCAGCTGGTCGGGGCTTGGGTGAGCCGACAGGGCCCTTCGGCCTCTTGTTGGGCCGGTAGCCCAGGCTGTTCATGATGGCCTGATGACTCGGGGTATCACCTCTTCCCCAACTCCGTCGTCGCCGAGTCCCCTCCTCGACCGACTGATCAACGAATTGCGGACTCGCCGGAGTGGAGCCAGCGTAGGGCGGCAAAATCACAGATCTGGGCGGCGCGCAGCTTCGGGGGAGGCGTTGAAAGCGAACGGCGGCAGTCGTACACCGTGAGCTCCAGCGCGGCAACCGCGGCCTGTGCGCGGCCGCCGCCCAGGTCCTTCAGCTTGGATCGGTGCCAGCCCTCTTCGGACGGATATCAGACGGTGAAGGCTTCGATGAGGGTCCAGATGGCGAGTCCGGCCATGCACAGGGCGCCGATGCGCTGGACGGTCTTGAGAGGGACTCGCTGGGCGATGAAGCGGCCGACCAGCAGGGCGAGAGCGGAGACGGACATCAGCGCGAGGGCGGAGCCGATTGCGGTGGGCAGCCAGCCGTTGGTGGCGGCCAGGTTGGCGGTGGTGATCTGGGTGAGGTCGCCCCATTCGCTGATGAAGACGGCCATGAAGGCGGTGGTGTAGACGGGCCAGAAGCCGCTGACGGTCTTGGCGGCCCCGTCTTCGTCATCGTCGTCTCCGCCGCGCAGCAGGACGAAGGCCCCGAAGGCGAAGAGGGCGGCGGAGACGAGTTTGACGGCCATGGTCGGAAGCAGGCTGAGCAGGCTGCCGGCGCCGACGGCGATGGCGACGTGGACGATGAAGGCGGTGGAGGTGCCGAACCATACATACAGCGGACGCATCCGGGTGCCCATGGCCAGCGAGGCGAACATGGTCTTGTCGGGGAGTTCCGCGAGGAAGATCAGCCCGAAGGCGGTGATGATCGCCAGGGGGTCGAGAGTCATTCCCTTGCTTTCTGCTGGGGCCGGGCCGTCGGTTCGGGCGGCACCCAGCAGGGCGACGGGAGGAACCACTCGGCCCGGCACGACGGAGCGGCCCGCAGATGCGGGCCTGATCATGCCTTGGCCGAAGGTCTCGTCCGCCCCGCACACTGTGCGGTGACCCGGTGGCCGGGACGTCCAGGACGCCCAGTATGTCGACCAGCGGTTTTCGGGACTACTCCCCTTCGCTGGCACTCAGCGTAACAGGCGGGGCAGAACCCCGGTGTCGGCTACTCGGGGCCCCTGTCTGCCTGCCGCCTATGGAGCGGCTTGAGGTAAGTGCGGGGGCGGCGGCTGGCGACGGGTCAGTGAGTCTGGGCGAGGTCGTCAGGGTCGATGTCGTTCGGGCTCAGCCGCACGCAGCATTCCCCGGTCGCGGGGGCGAGGACGGCTTGGACTCCGCTCACCTGAAGGCCGTTGAGGAAGCCGCTGAGGAAGGCCTGGTTCATGCCGCACACCAGGTCGGGGGCCTTCGCGGCCAGCGGGTGGAAGGGGCAGTTGCGCAGGCGGAGCCGGGCGGGGGCTTCCCGCACGGGCTCGTAGCCGCACTGGTCCAGCAGCTGTTCGCAGGCGGTCACCCCGCGCTCGGGACCGAGGCGGCCTGGGCGGGTCTCGTCCCGCGCGGCCTCGCCGATCTGCCGGCCGCGCTGCTCGGCGGTGCGGATGGCCGCCTGCGCGGCGCTCTCGCCGGCCTCCTCGGTCAGGACGGCGTCCAGGAGAAGGTCCGCGAGGAGTTCGTGGCGCCGGTCGGGGATGTTGACGGTGATCTGGGCGTCGGTGGGCTCGTACACCTTCGGCCGCCTGCCGACCTTGCGGATGGTGCCGGGTGTCTCGACCCGGGTGCGCAGCAGGCCGGCGTCGACGAGCTTGTCGAGGTGGAAGGCGGCGAGCTTGCGGGATATGCCGACGCTGGCGGCGGCCTCGTCGCGGGTGACGGCGCGGCCCGCGCGGCGGATGAAGCCGAACATGCGCCGTCGTGAGTACTCGCTCAGGACGCTGACGGAGTCGATGGCGCTGCCGACCGTGTCGGCCTGCGGTGTCTGATCGGAAGCCACAAGACCACGATATCCCCCATCAGTGTGGGCACAAGTGTTCATTCGTCTATTGGGTCCTGCACATCTTGACGGCCAACATGAATAAGGCAAAGATCTATTGGTGAAATTAAGGGAGGTTGCGATGGCTGATGAGCCACACCTTCAGGCGAAGCGTCCGGTCAGTGCCTCGCTCGCCGGCCCGTACGGCCACCCGTTCCACCCGATCCTGGTCACGGTGCCGATCGGCGCCTGGGTGACCAGCCTGGTGTTCGACATCGCCTCCCACGTCGTCGACCGCCCGGGCTTTTTGACCCAGTCCTCGCAGTGGCTGATCGCGGTCGGGGGGATCGGTGCCGTGCTGGCAGCGTTGGTCGGCTTCCTCGACCTGTGCGCGATCCCCGCCGGCACCCGGGCCTTTCGCACCGCCCTGGTGCACATGACGCTGAACCTGCTGGTGACCGCCGCCTATGCCGTCAACTTCCTGTGGCGCCACGGCACCTACACCGACGGCGAAAGCGTCGGCCCGGGACAACTCGCCCTCGCCGCGGCCAGCGTCGCGGTCCTGGGCGTCTCGGGATTCCTGGGCGGCAAGCTCGCCTACCGGTACGGCGTCCGCGTCGCCGACGAGAACACCCAGGCCGAGGGATACACACCCGGCGGCAACACCCGAAACGCCCGCCCTGATGCCTGAAACCGCACGACCCGCACCGCGGGCTGCCTTCATCACTTCACTGGAGAGTTCCTGATGGACATCGCCGCACTGATCACCTGGGTGATCACCGCCCTCGGCGGCTTCTACATGCTCGGAACCTGGATCCAACGCGGCGGACTCCGCCAGCAGCAGTCCGGCACCAGCCGCCTGCCCGCACCGGTGGTCTTCGGGCACTTCGCCCTGGCCGCAGTCGGACTGGTGGTGTGGATCATCTACGTCGTCGCCGACAAGAGCGCCCTGGCCTGGACCTCCTTCGGCCTGCTACTGCCGGTCGCCCTGCTGGGATTCGTGATGCTGGCCCGATGGATCCCGGTCTACCGAGACCGCACCATGGCCGGAGCACCCACCACGGCATCGACTCAGGGAGCCGACGGGACCGTCCCGGCCGAACGCAGCTTCCCGGTGCCAGTCGTCCTCGCTCACGGCCTCTTCGCCGTCATCACCCTCGTCCTGGTCCTGCTCACCGCCCTCGGCATCGGAGGCAACTGAGACAACCGAGGACCCGCGCCACGACACCGCCCGAATAGACCTGCACGGCGAGGAAGACACGGCGGCATCGACCTCGCCGCCGCCGAAGAAGCGGTCGGCCAGTACCGAGCCTGCGCTCCGGCCGGTGCCGGCCCGGCTTCGTGGAGTGCCCGTGATTGTGTGATCAGGGCGGCTTGCTGAGTTTCGATCCTGACGCCGCCGGTAGCCCTGCTTGCACTCGCCCCAAGCCCGCCGGGGCCCTCCCACCTCACCGCACGCCCGCGCAGCCGCCGCTCCGGGCACGCCGACAGCTCGGCCGGGCGCCGTCGGCGCCGCAACGTGCCACCGTCGCCAGCCCGTTGGCCCACAGGTAGGAGTGCCCGCCCGCCATGTCGAACCCACCCCGGAAGCAGTACCGATGACCAGCCGCCAGGCACCCATGACAGCGCCTGCCCCGATCCCCGCTACGCCGAACACGCCCACTCCGGGCCGGGCCGAAGCCCCACACGGACGCTCTCAAGCAGAGAGCCTCAGCAGGACCGCCGACCCCGAAGCCCCCGGACGACACCACACGGTGTCCGCGCCCCCCGTTTCTCCCCGCTCGGAGGAGCCCCACCATGAACCGGGACGTCGATCCCGTACTGCCCCCCGGCCCTCCCCGACCACCAGGCCGCCGTACCCGCGCGCCCGGACCGGCATCGCCGTCTCGCCCACCGTCTACGCATCATCGCCGCTCCCACCCAGGCCACCGCCCGGAAGCTGGAGAAACTGTCCGGCGAGCGAGCCGTTGACACGGCCCTGACGCCGGGCAACGGAATCGGGACCGCGGACTGCACGAGCCCGACGTGGGGCGTCCAGGCCAGTGCACGCGTCAACGGCTCAATACCGCCCCGGCCCCAAGGACACGGTCCGCATCAATGCCCGCACCCGGGCCGCCCCGCTGGCACGATGCCCTCATGCAGCCGCCGCCTACACCCTGCCCCGCCGAACAGGGCCGGGACGCCCGCCCATCGAGACCTTGGCCGCCGCCCTGATGACCACGGCGCCAGCGCGGCATCCACGACGGTGCCAATCTCGTGCAGAGTCCCCCAACAGGCGAGGCACTCGCCGTGCGAATCTCGGATGGATGGCACAAGTGCCAAAGCGGTGCCATTGCGGCTGAGACTGTGCCGCGAATTTTGAGACCCAACAGCTGGCGTTGCTCGGGGCTGTCCTGGAGGTCTGCCATGCCCCGAACCATCTGGTCCGGCGCCGTCAGTTTCGGCCTGGTCACCGTGCCGGTCCACGTGGTCAGCGCGACCGAGGGCCACAGCATCCGGTTCCATCAGGTCCACCTCGAGGACATGGCCCGGGTACGGACACGCAAGTTCTGCGAGTGGAGGACCGCAAGGTCCGCAGCGACGAGATCGGCAAGGGCTACCACCTCACCCAGGAACAGGTCGTACCGGTCACCGACCAGGAGCTGCGGGACCTGCCCCTTTGGAGCGGCGGTCACCCTCACGGGTGACGAGTGAGGCAGATCGAGTGCGGCAGCATGGGGAACCAACGAGGCTTCTGCGCTGATGAGTTGAGACATCGAACACCTCTCTCAACGGCACAGAAGCCTCGTGCGGTGCGGAAGGCCAGCCCGTCACCCGACCGGTGGCCACTCTGGCAACGCTCACTGACTCAGGGCGGTGTCCATCACGCTCATACGTGACCGTCGGCAAGCCGGAGCCTCGGAGGCGCCCGGCCCGGCGGGATCAGAACACCGACAGCCCCGTGAGCGTGGTGAAGAGGTCCAGCGCCGCCACTCCGGCGACGGAGTTGCCCCGTTCGTCCAGACCGGGGCTCCACACGCACAGTGCGCAGCGACCGGGCACGACGGCGATGATGCCGCCGCCCACCCCGCTCTTGCCGGGCAGGCCGACGCGGTAGGCGAAGTCGCCGGCGGCATCGTAGGTTCCACAGGTCAGCATGACGGCGTTGACCTGCTTGGCCTGGCTGCGGGTCAGCAGTCGAGTGCCGTCTGCGCGTATGCCGTGCCGGGCCAGGAGGGTGGCCGCCAGCGCGAGGTCGGCGCAGGAGGCTGTGACCGAGCACTGGCGGAAGTACTGGTCGAGCAGGAGCGGAACAGGGTTGTCGATGTTGCCGTAGGAGGCCATGAAGTGGCCAAGGGCGGCGTTGCGGTCGCCGTGCGCGGCCTCCGAGGCGGCGACCTCCAGGTCGAAATCGAGGTCCGGGTTCCCGCTCTCGGCACGCAGCAGCCGCAGGAGCTCGCCCGCCGCGTCACCGGTGCGGGTGTGGAGGCGGTCGGTGACGACCAGGGCGCCGGCGTTGATGAACGGGTTGCGCGGGATGCCGTTCTCGTACTCGAGCTGTATCAGGGAGTTGAACGGGTTGCCGGAAGGTTCGCGGCCCACGTGCTCCCACAGTTCGTCGCCCTCATGGGCCAGGTCCAGGGCCAGGGTGAAGACTTTGGTGACGGACTGCGTGGAGAACGGCTCGCGCCACTCGCCCACCCCGTGGACGGTGCCGTCCAGCTCGGCTACGGCCATGCCGAAGGCGCGCGGGTCGCGGGCGGCGAGCGCCGGGATGTAGTCGGCGGACCGCCCCCGGCCGGGCGTCCTCGCGATCTCCTCGGCAATATGTTCCAGAACCTGCTGATAGTCCATCGTCGATGTCACGGCGCCCATTGTGCTCACAAGGCCCGTGGGGCTGCGGTGAGGCCCTCGTCGGCGATGGCGTGAACCGCCGGCGACCTCCGGTCTCCTCCCGGAAGCCCGACAGGCCGCTACCGCGGATCTTCGCAGTGGACTGCGCCGAACGCCTGGAAGCGGCCCGCTGCAGGCTTCGTCCAGCCCATGCTCAACGCGAAAGGGGCGGGAGCCGGCATCGCGCCGGCTCCGGCCCCGTACGCCTCCGCTACGACCAGCGGCGCAGCACAGCACGGGCCGGCAGCGTGACCGCGAGCAGTGCCAGGCCGCCGGCGGCGACCGCGAAGGATCCGTACACCAGCGGGGGCACGTACGGCGCCTCACCGGTCACGCCGTTCATCATGGGGATCAGCGTGGCCGCGGCGATCGCGGAGCCGAGGACCACGCCCACCACGGAGACCAGCAGGCCCTCCCAGCGCAGCATCGTCATCACCTGACGCCGGGTGGAGCCGACGAGGCGCAGCGTGCCCAGCTCTCGGCGGCGGTCCAGGACCGTCATCACCAGGGTGTTGACCGCGGCGACGGCTGCGAATCCGCCGAGGACCGCTGCCATGGTGTTGTTCATCCAGGCGCCCGTCTTCGCGTCGAGGTTCTGCTGGGTGGCGTAGCCGGAGGCGTCGGTGACCTCGCCCAGGGCGGTGAGTGACTTCTCCGAGCCGCCGCGTACCAGCAGGGTGCTGTCGAAGCCCGAGGTGACGTGCCCGGCCAGGGACGCCCGGTCCATGGTCACCGTGGCCAGGCCGAGGCCGCGGCCGTAAACCGCGACGATCTCGGGACTGACCTTCGTCCCGTCGGGAAGGTAGAGCGGGAGCCGGTCGCCGACGCCGGCGTCCGCCGACGTCGCCAGGGTCCTGTCGATGGCGATACGGCCCTTGCCGAGCCGGTCGAGGCTGCCCTCGCGTACGTCCAGGTCCTGCACCTTCGCCAGAGCGGCGCCGGAGCCGGTGACGCCCTGGGTGACCGCGCCCTGGAGCGACTTGAACTCGCCGGAGCCGGTCGGCACCAGCACCTGCGTGTTCAGCAGCCCGACGGCCGCCTCCACCCCCGGCGCGCGGGAGGCGTGTGTCACCGCGTCCACCGGGAGCCCGGCCGGGTCCGTCACCACGTGGTCCGCGGTGATGCCCGCGCGCAGTTGCCTGTCGGCGGCGTGCGTCTCGCTCGTGTGCATGAACACGAGGGTTGAGGAGAAGGCCACGGCGAGCACGATCGGAGTGATCGCGGAGGCGAGGCGGCGGGCGTTGGCACGGGAGTTGGCGGCCGCGAGCTCGGCCGCCGGGCCCGCGCCGCGCAGCGGGAGGCCGAACAGGCCCGCGCACAGCCGTGCCACCAGCGGGCCGAGCAGCCCTACGGCGAGCATGAAGAGCATGACGACGCCGAGGGCGGCGCCGGCCGCGTCGTCTCCGGCGGAGCGGGCGGACACGCCGGTGAGGATCGCGCCACCGACGAGGGCGCCGACGCCGAGGACGGTACGGGCGAGGCCGGGCCGCAGCCGCTCCACCGACGCCTCCGACAGCGCCTGTCCCGGCTTGATCTTCGCGGGTCGGCGCCCGGCGATCCAGCCTGCGCCGAGCGCGGTGAGCAACCCCATGACGACGGCGGCGAGCAGCGGGAGCCCGGAGACGTGCAGATCCACGGCGCGCGGGATGGCACCACGGTCCTGGAGCTGCCCGAACCACCAGTGTGCGAGCCCGACGCCGGGCAGGCAGCCGATGATCCCGGCGAGCGGCGCGACGAGCAGTGCTTCGGAGGCGACCGCGCGGCGGACCTGCCGCGGGGTGGCGCCGACGGCGCGCAGCAGGGCGAATTCGCGGGAGCGCTGCCCGACCGAGAGGGCGACGGTCCCGGCGGCGGTGAAGACCGCGACGATGGCGGCGATGCCGCCGAAGGAGCCGCCGATTCCGAAGAGTGTCACCTTGGCGTACCCGAGGCCCGGGTCCTCGACGGCGCCACGGTCGTCGCCGGTGTGGACCTGGGCACCGGAGCCGGCCAGGGCCTGCTTCACGGCTGCGGCGAGGGCGTCGGTGTCGGTGCCGTGCTCCGCCAGCACGACGACGGCGTCGGCCTTGCCGGGGTGCCCGGCGAGCGTGGGGGCCTGGGCGTCGGCGAACCAGGTCAGGGCGTCCGCGTCGCCGGAGTCCCGGGCGGTGTCCGCGGGGCCTGTCTCGGCGACGCCCGCGACGCGGAAGTCCTGCTGCCCGGCGGCGGTCTCCAGCACGACGGTGTCGCCGACGGCGGCCCGTGCGGCGCGGGCCGTACCCACGTCGAGCACGACTTCGCCCTCGCGGGGCGCGGAGCCGGTGGTCAACGAGGTGCCGGTGAAGGTGTGCGAGCCCCATCCGTGCGCGGTGAGCACACCGCCCGGAACGGGCAGTTCGCGGGCGCCGGAGTCCGCACCGTCGCTCCTCGCGCGCACCGGGAAGGTGAAGTCCGCGACGGCGGTGGCCGCACCCGGCACCTCGGCGGCCTTCGCCGCCAGCCCGGCATCCATCCGTGCCGTGTCCGGCAGCGGCGTCGCCTCCTTCTCGCGGTCCTCGCCGCTGCCGGTGACGACGTACTCGTACTGGTCCGCCGCCGCGACGACCGGCGCGTTCGCGTACCGGTCCGGCGGCACGGAGGCGCGCAGGCTGGTCTCGAGCAGGATTCCGCAGGCCGAGACGATCAGAGCGGACATCAGCAGCGCGAGGAAGGTCCCCGCGAAGGACGCGGGTTTGAAGCGGACGGCCTCACGGGCGAGTCCGTTGGGGCGCCTCATGCCGCCACCCCTGCCATTGCACCGGCGCGGGAGGTCCGCGAGGTGAGCAGGGCCATCCTTGCCGCGATCTGCTCCGCCGTGCCGCGCTCGAGGCGGTCGGCGAAGGACCCGTCGGCGAGGAACAGCACACGGTCGGCCCAGGCGGCCGCGGCCGGGTCGTGGGTGACCATGACGACGGTGGCGCCGAGCCCGTCCACGGCGTCGCGCAGCAGGCCGAGGACCTCGGCGGCGGTGCCGGTGTCGAGGGCGCCGGTGGGTTCGTCCGCGAAGATCACGTCGGGGCTGGTGACCAGGGCACGGGCGACGGCCACGCGCTGCTGCTGGCCGCCGGAGAGCTCTCCGGGCCGACGCCGCGCCTTGTCGGCGAGCCCGACCTGGGCGAGCACCGCCTGAGCCTGGCGCCGGTCCTGGCGCTGCCCGGCCAGGCGCATGGGCAGCAGCACGTTCTGCTCCACGGTCAGCGACGGCAGCAGGTTGAACGCCTGGAAGACGAAGCCGAGGCGGCTGCGGCGGAGCTCGGTGAGCTCGTTCTCGCTCATGCCGGTGATCTCCGTGCCGCCGAGGCGCACGGATCCCGCCGACGGCCGGTCGAGCCCGGCGGCGCACTGCAGGAAGGTGGACTTGCCGGACCCGGACGGGCCCATGACCGCGGTGAACGTTCCGCGTGGCAGGGCCAGGTCGATGCCCGCGAGGGCGTGCACCGTGCCCGCCCCTCGGCCGTACTGCCGCCGGACGTCGCGCAGTTCGACGGCGAGACCGGGCGTGGCGGCCGGGACGTCGGGCCGGTTGTCCACCTCCGCCCGGTTGTCCGCCTTCTGTCGCTTGCCGCTGCGTAGCCTCATGTCCCGTCTCCCTGATACGTGCACTTCTGTGACGGGTGAAGAGTGCGGGGACGGCTGTGTGCCGGGCGTCATACCCGGGAGCCAATGTGGAGGTGCTACCGCGGTAGGGGGTGGTGGAGGGGCGGCGGCCGTCCTACTCGCCCGGGGCCACCAGCCCCGACTCGTAGGCGAAGACCACCGCCTGGGCGCGGTCGCGCAGGTCGAGCTTGGTGAGGACGCGGCTGACGTGCGTCTTCACCGTCTGCTCGGCCAGCACCAGCGTCTGCGCGATCTCCCCGTTCGACCGGCCGCGGGCCACCAGGGTGAGGACCTCGGTCTCGCGTTCCGTCAGGCCCTTGAGGCGCAGCGCGGGCTTGCCCCGGGCGGCGGGACGCTGCTTGGCGAAGTCCGCGATGAGGCGGCGCGTCACGGAGGGGGCGAGCAGCGCGTCACCCGAGGCCACGACGCGTACCGCCGCGATGAGGTCGGCCGGCGGCGCGTCCTTGAGCAGGAACCCGCTCGCGCCCGCCCGAAGCGCCTCGTAGACGTAGTCGTCGACGTCGAACGTGGTGAGCATCAGGACGCGCGGCCGGTGTGTCACACCCGGCGGCGGCTCCAGGAGGCGGCGAGCGGCCTCCAGGCCGTCCATCTCGGGCATCCGGACGTCCATCAGCACGACGTCGGGACGGGTGCGCCGGCTCAGCTCGACGCCCTGCGCGCCGTCGGGAGCCTCGCCCACCACGTCGATGTCGCTCTGGGCGGCCAGCAGCGCGGCGAAACCGGCCCGCACCATGGCCTGGTCGTCGACGATGATGACGCGCGTCGTCATGTGAAGTCCTTTTCGGTCAGGGGAAGTAGGGCGGCGACCCGGAAGCCGCCGTCCGGCAGCGGCCCCGCGTCGAGGGTGCCGCCGATGATCCGTACCCGCTCGCGCATGCCGACGAGACCGTGCCCGGTGCCGCTCACCTCGAGCGGCCCGGCGGGCGGCTCTGGCGGCGGGCCGTTGACGACCAGGACGGTGAGCTGCGCGCCGTCCTGCGGGTCGCGCTCCGACACCGACAGCGACACCTGCGTGTGTGCGCCCGGCGCGTGCCGCACGACGTTCGCGAGGGCCTCCTGGACGATCCGGTAGGCGGACAGGCCCACCGCCTCGGGCACGTCGACGTCGCACGGGGTGAACTCCACCGGTCCGCGGGCCCTGGCCGTCGCCTCCACCAGCTGCCCGATCTGCGCCAGGCCCGGCTGGGGCACCAGCTCGCCGCGCGCCTCCTCGTTGCGCAGCACGCCGAGGAGGCGCCGCATCTCGCCGAGCGACTCGCGCGCGGTCGCCGCGATGGAGGTGAACTCGTCCCGCACGTCCGGCGGAAGTTTGTCGAGGCGGTACTCCGCGGTGTCCGCCTGCACCGTGATGACGGACATGTGGTGCGCCACCACGTCGTGCAGCTCGCGGGCGATCCGGGCGCGCTCCTCCAGCAGCGTGCGCCGGCCCCGCTCGGCCTCGCTGATCGTCTCCTGCTCGACCAGCCTGCGCTGCACCTCGGACCGCTCTCGGAGCGCACCGCCCAGCAGCAGCGCGACGCCCCCGAGGATGGTGAACAGCAGGCCCATGGCGCCGAAGCCGTGGGGCGCGGCGAACCCCAGGGCCACGTTCGCGCTCGCCGTGGCCAGCCACACCAGCAGCAGCGTCCGGCGCCGCTCGCGCAGGCCCAGGGCGAGGCAGAGGCCGACGTACCCGACGATCTCCATGGGCGGGAACGGCCACAGCAGCCGCTCCTGGAAGTCGACGGTGAGCAGGACGAGCGCGCCGGCGCCGTCCGCGACGAAGACCACGCACCAGGCCTGCAGTGGCCGTACGACGGCGAGCAGCAGCGGCGCGGCCTGCGCGACGGCCAGCCCGGCGGCAACACTGCCGTTCAGGCCGTAGTCGGCGGTGAGGACCACGATGGTCGTGGGCAGCAGGGCGACGCACAGCACGAACGCCACGGCCCACGGCAGTAAGCGTACCCACGGACGTGAGGCGCCCGCGAGCAGCGCACGCGGGCGTTCCTCCTTCGCTGAGGTCATGCGCACCAGCCTATGTTCACCGCGACGGCGTCCGGACAGGCAGGGGGCGTCGGCTCCTCAGATATCGGCACGCAGCGGTTCTCCCACTTCGTGCATGTGCCGCGGGGCCCGGCGGTAGGAGTCGACGAGGCCGGTCTGCGCGTAGGGGATGCCGAGGTCGCGGCAGCGGGCCTTCACCATGGGCAGGGCGAGCCTGAGGTGCGGGCGGGGCATGCTGGGGAACAGGTGGTGCTCGATCTGGTAGTTGAGTCCGCCGAGGAACCAGTCGGTGAGGAAGCCGCCCCTGATGTTGCGGGACGTGAGGACCTGGCGGCGCAGGTGTCCCCACTTCTCCCCGTCAGGGTCGGGGCATGTCCATGCCCTTGTGGTTGGGTGCGAAGGCCATGCCCAGGCGCAGCCCGAACGGGGCCTGGTGGATCGCTGCGAAGACGAGTCCGTGCGTGAGCGGCACGGTCCTGAGGAGGAGGGTGACGGACCCGGCGATGTGGGCGATGAGGAGCGCGCCCTCCACCAGTCGTTCGCGGCCGGTCCGACGGCGCAGGTCCTGGAAGCCGTAGAGCTTCAGGGCGATCCTTTCGAGGAGGGTCAGGGGAAGAAGAGCCATGCCTGGCGGCGGGTGAGCCAGCCGCGGAAACCCGTGCGTGTGGCGGCCGGCTCGCTGGTGAAGACGAGGACGTCGGCGGCGACGTCGGGATCCTTGTCCCTGTGAAAGACAACTTCTGGCGCGAGGCCGGGATCAGCAGGGCCACGATGGACCGGGCCACCACCATCCTCGCCGAGTGGGACGCCCGCGCCGCCGCCAGCCCGACGGCGCTTCACCAGCGCCGGCGCGACAACGAAAACGGGGGCCTTGCTGCTCGTCACCGTGGGAGTGTTCCTCCTGCGATCGGGGTGGTTGAAAACCAACGAGTCGGGGGCGGTGCAAGTAAATCCGGGCATCCTCTTCCTGCGCGCTTTCGCCCCAACGGCAGCCGCAGCAATGGTGTTCCTCCTGGTATTCGGCCTCCTGGGAGGATGGATCCTCGCCGGACGCATGCTCGCCCCCCTGGACCGAATCACCCACGCCACCCGCACGGCCGCGGCCGGATCACTGTCCCACCGGATCCGTCTGCCGGGCCGCAAGGACGAGTTCCGCGAACTCGCCGACGCCTTCGACATGATGCTCGCCCAGCTCGAAGCACACGTCGCGGAACAGCAGAGATTCGCCGCCAACGCCTCGCACGAGCTACGTACCCCGCTGGCGATCTCGAAGACACTCATCGACGTCGCCCGCGCCGATCCGAACCACGACACCGGCGAACTCGTCGACCGCCTCCACACCATCAACACCCGGGCCATTGACCTCACCGAGGCACTGCTCCTGCTCAGCCGCGCCAACCTGCGGTCCTTCACCCGAGAACACGTCGACCTGTCACTCGTCGCAGAGGAAGCAGCCGAAACGCTCCACCCGCTCGCGGAAAAGCACGGTGTCACCCTCGAGACCAGCGGCGGCATCGCCCCCACGAGCGGTTCGCCCGCGCTCCTGCTGCAGCTCACCACGAACCTCGTCCACAACGCGGTCGTCCACAACGTGCCGCAACAGGGCACCGTCCGGGTCCACACCGGCGTCCGCCCCAAGACCGTGGTGCTCACCGTGGAGAACACCGGCGAGCAGCTCACCCCCCAGCTGGTCGCGACCCTCACCGAACCCTTCCAGCGCGGCACCGAGCGCATCCACACCAACCAGGCAGGCGTCGGGCTGGGCCTGGCCATCGTCAAGACCATCACCGAGGCACACGACGGAACCCTCACGCTTACCCCACGCCCTGCCGGCGGGCTCCGCATCACCGTGGAATTGCCCGCGGCATCAGGAGGGTGAGCCCCGAGCCACCAACCGGGGCCGCCCGACACCTCCCAAGCCGTACAGGTATCAGCGATGGATCTGCCGGACATTGTCGGTGCCAGCGCACGAGGACGCCCGTCGGCTGCTCATCGAGCCACGCGCACCGCTCCTCACCCGAGGCTTCGTCACACACGATGGCTGGGCCGATCGGGCCGACCTGGGTCTGGACGTGGGCTCCAGGACTACGTCGATGACGACGGCCCGCTCATGGATGGGGAGCTGCGGGTTCGCCGGGCGGTTGTACTGCGCGTAGTGGTCGATCCGGCGGTCGCCACTCCCGCTCGGTGGCTACTTCCTTCGGGGGCGGCCCGGATAGGACCCGGCCGGGCGGATCGGGACGTCGTTCTTGAGAAGCTGTTGTCTTTCCGGACGTGATCGACGCGTTTCCGCTGGTCGGGGATAGGGGTGGTGGTTCCGTGGGAGTGGTGGCCTGTCGGGTCGTCGTTCCCGGGGAGGTCACGGATGCCGTCGGTTGT
>NZ_JAVRFH010000083.1:0-16860 GCF_031845825.1 Streptomyces lancefieldiae
ACGGCAACGATCCTGGCCTCGGGGGCGACACCCGCGAACCCCGTGCCGGGGCGCGGCGCGGCGGCGATCAGGCCCGCGACGAACGTGCCGTGGCCGATGCAGTCGGTGCCGGAGGCGGGGGAGGCGGTGGTGACACGGCCCACGAGGCAGCCACCTCGTCCCCGCAGCCGTGAGCACGCCGGCGCCGATCACGACCGCACGGACACCCTTGGGCCGAACACCTCCGGTACGTGTCGAAGGTGGCCGGGGCGACCACGATCGCATCCGCCGACCGTACAGCTACTGTCCGTTTCCCGGGGCCGCCGCTTGCGCGGCACCGAATCCAGGACGAGGTCGTAGGAATGGCCGACGAGATCCCGCACCGCCCCCGTGGTGATGTCCTGACCCGCGCCCCCGGAGATCCAGTGCCGCTTGTCGAGGTACCGCCCGCAAGGTCAGACAGGTCGCCGAACAGCACAGCGGTCACGTTGCGGTTGTGGTGTCGCGGCCACTCCAGCCACTCCGAGCCGAACTCAGTCGGCCCTGAACTTGTCGGCGAGCTGGAACTCGAACTCCTCGGGCAAGTCGTAGTGGAAGACCTCGGGGGCGTCGCGCTCGACGTGGGCCTTCCAGTAGAGGTCTGCGATCACGTCCGGGTCCGAGTTCGGCCGGCCACTCCCGATCCTCGCGCCCAGGGCGATGTGCGCGACGTGCACTCCACGCTCGGCGAGCGACTCGTTCAGCGCGAGGAGCCAGTTGCGCATGGCGGCGTTCGCGACGTTTGCGTTGGCGACCTGCGGGACGACCATCGGGCCCGAGCCGGCACCGCTCGTACCGATGATGGTGCCGGCACCACGGTCGATCATGCCGGGAAGCACCTGGCGAACAGCGGCGACCGCGCCGAAGAAATTGGTCTCGAGCTCGGGCACAACCGCCTCGACGGTGAGATCGACCGCGGAGACGAGCGGCCGATCCGCCAGGTCCGTCAGCGTCGGGGCAGGCGAGTACTCCAGGACGTCGATGGATCCGAAGTGCTCCTCTGCGGCGGCCAGCGCCTTACCGAGACTCGGGCGGTCAGTGACATCGGCCGCGAAAGCGGCAGCCGACACCCCTGTGCTCCGGAACCTGTCGACCATGGCCGCGAGTTGCGCTTCACGTCGCGCCACGAGCGCCACGTTGAAGCCGCCCTTCTCGGCGAACTTCGCACCGATGGCGAAGCCGAGTTGCGGCCCGGCCCCCACGATCGCAATGGTCGACACAGCTCGTCCTCCACCAGCAGACCTGCATGCCCTGACGCCGGCCCTCTAGGGCCTGTCTCACGACCAGCCGTTACTCGACCTCGTCGTCGAGCTCCTGCTGGTCATAGTGCCACGGCAACATCCATTCCCTGGAAGCCAACCTTACGGGGTCCCTCGCTCCTGTCCGGGCAGTCAGAGGCGACGGTGTCCGCTCCCCCCGCTGACTGAGTACGGCGCAGGCCAGGTCGGCGCGGTGGCGGGTTCTACTGCGCTGGGGTAGCGCCGGAGACGGCGACGCCTGCCTCCTGGAAGTCCTCCAGGGTCGCGGCGGTGGTGTCGGGAGCGACCCCGACGGAGTAGTCAAGGAGTACACGAGCCCGGAACCCCGCCTTGACGGCGTCCAGCGCGGTCGCGCGGACGCAGTGGTCGGTGGCGATCCCGACCACGTCGACGTCCTCGATGTCATGGGCGCGCAGCCAGTCCGTCATGGATGTGCCCTGGTCGTCGGCCCCTTCGAAACCGCTCTTGGAAGCGCTGTGCGCGCCCTTGAAGAAGACCGCGTCGACCTTGCCGCCGGTGACGGCAGGGGCGAAGTGGGGGTGGAATTCGCTGCCCTGGCCTCCGGCCACGCAGTGGACGGGGAAGCTGTCCTGGAAGTCGGGGGTTTCGGAGAAGTGGCCTCCCGGGTCGATGTGGTGATCGCGGGTGGCGACGATGTACTGGTAGTCACCACCCGCGCTCCGCTCGACCAGATCAGCGATCTTGGCCGCGATCCCCGCACCACCCGCGACGGGAACGCTGCCTCCTTCGCAGAAGTCGTTCTGCACATCCACCACGATCAAGCCCCGGCTCATCACGAGCACCCTTCATTCGACGGAACGACCCTCCGCGTTGTACCGGGCTCCTCGCACTCGCCGCGACCGTAACCCGCCGTCCTCACCCGCACGGTTGAGGAATTTCACCGCAGGAACGATTCGCACTCGGCGAAAGGGCCATGGCCTGCAGCCTCGGGCCCCTACATCCTTGTCCGCCCTGCGGTGCTCTGGAGAAGACAGCGTGCGGCGATTCTCGGTCGGGGTCCGGCGGCCGGGGACGCGGTTCAGTGGCTGGTGGTGCGGTCGGCGGCTGCGGAGGCGTCCTCGGTGGCGGCCCAGGCGGCCAGCAGCTGCAGCGCGTCGTGGGCCGGGGTGTGGGGGCCGGCGCTGTACGCGGTCAGGGTCAGGCCGGGCTGTGCGGGCAGTTCCATGGCGTCGAAGTCCAGGGTGATCTCACCGATGGCCGGGTGGCGGAAGGATTTGCGGCCGGTGTGGTGCAGGCGCACGTTGTGCTTGGCCCACGCGGTGCGGAACTCCTCGCTGCGGGTGACGAGCGCACCGATCAACCCGGTCAGGTCGCTGGCGCCGGGAGCCCGTCCGGCCTCGGTGCGCAGCAGTGCCACGGTCGTGTTCACGGACTGCTCCCAGTCGGGGAAGAAGTCACGGCCGTGCGGGTTCAGGAACTGGAAGCGGGCGATGTTGACCGGGTGAGGGGCGTCATCGGTGAACAGCGGCGCGTACAGGGCGCGGCCGAGGCGGTTGACGGCGAGGATGTCGAGGCGGCCGTTGCGGATGAAGGCCGGGGAGTCGGTCATGGAGTCCAGGACGCGCACCACACTGTCCGGGAGCGGACCGCGGGTGCGTTTGGTACGGCGAGCGGGGCGCCTGGCGACGGCGCGGGCCAGGTCGTAGAGGTGCGCTCGCTCGGCCTCGTCCAGCTGCAGGGCGTTCGCCACGGCGTCGACGACTTCCTCGGAGGCTCCGGCGAGGTGGCCGCGCTCCAGGCGGACGTAGTAGTCGACGCTGACGCCGGCGAGCATCGCGACTTCCTCGCGGCGCAGCCCGGGCACGCGCCGGTTGCCGCCGTAGGCGGGCAGCCCGGCCCGCTGCGGGGTGATCTTGGCGCGGCGGGAGGCCAGGAAGTCGCGGATGTCGCTCTCGGTACTCACGTCTTCCAGGCTAGGCGGGCGGGCGCGGACGAGGGGGGTTCTGTCAGTACCTGGAACAGCCGTACCTTCCGCCTGCGCGTGACCTGCGATTACCTCGGTAGTGGCCGCTGCTGCGGCTCCCGGCGGTCACCGTCGGCCGACAGGCTTCCGGCTGCCGGAACGGGCACCTGACCACAGAGTGTAAGTGCCCGATGCCATGAACGTTGCGAGCGAAGGAGTCGTCCTATGGCGAAGCAGTCCGCACCCCAGGAACTTTCCGCGATCGCGCCCAAGCTCGTCGAGGTCACCAACGAGGTCCTCTTCGGTGACGTCTGGGAGCGGCCCGGGCTCTCCCCGCGGGACCGCAGCCTGGTCACCGTGAGCGTGCTCGCCGCGCTCTACCGCGGCGAGCAGCTCGGCCACCACCTGCGCGTGGCCCTGCAGAACGGACTGAGCGTGGAGGAGCTGTCCGAGGCGATCACGCACCTCGCCTTCTACGCCGGATGGCCGAACGCCATGACCGCGATCACCCTGCTCAAGCAGATCACCGACGAGCAGGCCGCCGTCTGACGGCGCGACCCGACACAAGGAGCACCGCTCATGGAATTGCTGAACAAGCAGCCGACGATGAAGCTGCCCGCCGAGTGGTTCACCGGGGACGCGTGGGCCGATGTGATCTACCGCGGCGAGGAGCCCTCCCGCGCCCGTGCGAACGCGGTGCGTTTCGCGCCCGGCGCCAGGACCGCCTGGCACAGCCACGGCCTGGGCCAGACCCTCTACGTCGTGGAGGGCGTCGCCCTGATCCAGTCCCGCGGCGGCGCGATCCTCGAAGCCCACCCGGGCGACGTGATCTGGACGCCGCCGGGCGAGGAGCACTGGCACGGCGCCGCCCCGGACCACTTCATGACGCACATCGCGCTGTGGGAGACCGACGAGGTCGACTGGCTCGAACACGTCGGCGACGACGAGTACGGCGGCCCGCGCACCAGCACCCGCCGCTGACCCCGACCCGGACCATCTGTAAGGACCGTCATCACGCGCGGATCTGTTCTCCACGCTCCAGGGGACGTGCGCTTCGAGGAACGCGCCGACCCGGAGATCATCGACCCGACCGACGCGGTCATCCGTACCGCCGCGACCTGTGTGCGCGGCTCGGACCTGTGGGACTACCGCGGCCTGCGGACGTCGCGCTGGCCTGTCTCCTGCACAACCCGGCGGTCGCGACCACCGTCGTCGGACCGTGCCCCCGAGCAGCTGACCGAATCGCTGCGAGCCCCGCACCTGTCCCTGTCGTCCGAGACCCTCAGTGCGCTCGACGAGATCTGGCCGGGTCCCTAGGCGAGGCTCCCGAGGCGTACGCCTGGTAGCCCCCGGCGAGCAAGGCAGCCGCCCGACCGGGCACCGCGTCGCCGGGAACGCTGCCCGACGCTCCGGCGGCCGCCCCGCAGCTGTGCGCCCCGCCACCGCAGTGGGCACCCCCACGGCCCGCGTGGAACGGATTCACCCCTGGGCCGCGATCAACAGGGCCGCAGCCTCCGGCCGCCCCTCTACGGCGTCCCCTCCCCGGCCCTGCTCGCCCGCGCGGGCCGCGGCTTCGCCCGGGGCCCGCGCGCGTGCTCACGTCATGGAGACGACGACCTTGCCGGCCTTCGCGCGGCCCTTCTCGACGTACTCCATGGCCTGGAGGGTCTGGTCGAAGGGAAAGACCCGGTCGACGACGGGCCGGATCTTCCCGGCGTCGATGAGGGGGGTGAGTTCGCGCAGCTGGTCACCGCTGGCCTTCATGAACAGGAAGGAATACGTGACACCGAGGCGCTTGGCCCGCCGCCGGGTCCTGGCACCGAGCGCGGCCACGGCCAGGCGGAGGACCGGGTTCGCGCCGAGCTCGCGGGCGAAGGCCGGGTCGGGCGGGCCCGCGACGCCGATGGCCTGGCCACCGGGCTTGAGGATGCCCAGGGACTTGGCGAGGTTCTCGCCGCCGAGGCTGTCCAGAACGACGTCATAGCCGTCGAGGAGTTCGGTGAAGTCCTGCGTGCGGTAGTCGACGACTTCGTCCGCGCCGAGTTCCTTGACCAGTTCGACCTTGGCGGTGCTCGCGGTGGCGGCCACGTGGACGCCCAGTGCCTTGGCCAGCTGGACGGCGACGGAGCCGAGGCCGCCGGCACCCGCGTGGACGAGGACCTTGTGGCCCGCTTGTACGTGGGCTCGCTCGACCAGTGCCTGCCAGGCGGTCAGCGCGACCAGGGGAAGGGATGCGGCCTCGGTCATGGTGAGGGTGGCGGGTTTGGCAGCCAGGTCGTCCTGGTGGACGGCGATGCGTTCGGCGAAGGCGCCGATGCGGTCCTTGCCGGGCCGCGCGTAGACCTCGTCGCCCACCGCGAACCGGGTGACGGACGGTCCGACCTGGACGACCGTCCCCGCGAGGTCGTGGCCCAGGACGAGCGGGAGACGGTAGGGCAGGAACGCCTTGAAGTCACCGTTTCGGATCTTGATGTCCAGCGGGTTGACGCTCGCCGCGTGGATCCTGACCAGGACATCGTCGGCGCCCACCTGCGGTTCGGGTATCCCCGCGGCGCGCATGGTGGTCGCGTTACCGTACTTCTCGACCATGAAGGCCTTCATCGTCGTCTCCGTTTGTTCGGTCTCCCGTCTGAGAAGGGACGGGGGCTGTTCGTTCCGGGCTGTTCGTTCCCTGGAGACGCTCCAGGGAGCCGGCGCTCCACTCGTGGGGCACGGGCGGCACCGCGCTGTCCTCGTCGAGCCGGGCCGTGGCTGGCCTCGACGGAGGGGACCATGGGGTGGCCGCCGGCGCTGTCCAGAAAGGTGTCGCCGGCCTCGGCGAAGCGGTCGAAGATCCGGCGGGCCCTCTCGTGCTGGGGCGGAGGGGACGAGCGTCCGCCGCGTTCGGTGGAGGGGCGGTGCGTCAGCCCGCGTTCGGCCGGGGTGCGGCGGACAGGCTCTGCTTGGCGTACCGGCTGGTCCCGTCGGCGAGGATCTCGGGCAGGCCCGTCTCGATGCCGTGCAGGGCCTGGGCCGCGACGTCGGCGGCGGCGACCTTCTGACCGGCGGGGACGCCGGCTGCCATGTCGGTGTCCATGTAGCCGACGTGCAGCGCCGAGACGGTGATCCCGCGCGGCGCCAGCTCCTCGCGGGTCGCGTCGCTCAGCGCCCAGGCGGCGGCCTTGGAAGCCGCGTAGGAGCCGAGGCCGGCCGGGTGGAACCAGGACAGGGCGGACAGGACGTTGAGCACGGCGCCGCCGCCGTTGCCCTCGATGACGGGGGCGAAGGCCCGGGTGGCGGTGAGGGGGCCGAAGAAGTTGGTCTCCATCTCGCGACGCACCTCGTCCAGGTCGCCGCCGACCAGCGTCGCGCCGGTGGAGATGCCCGCGTTGTTGATCAGCAGCGTCGCATCGGAGGCGACGCGGGCGGACTCCCGTATCGCCTCCTGGTCCGTCACGTCGAGGCGCAGCGGGGTGACTCCCGGCAGGTCGACCGTCTCGGGACGGCGGGCCGCTGCGTAGACCTTCGCGCCGTGCTCGACGAGCTGGGCGGCCAGGTGCCGTCCGAGGCCCCGGTTGGCTCCGGTGACGACCGCGACCGCGTTCTCGAGTTCCATGCCTGCTCCTGATCCTTCGCGGGCGCCGGCCAGGCATCCGCCTCCATTAGATTACAACTACAATCTAAACAAGGAACTACGATAGATGCCAGTCGACATCCAAAACGGGAGGTGGGTCATGGGCCGCGTATCGCAGGCGCAGGCGCAGGAGAATCGAAGGCGGGTGGTGGATACGGCATCGCGGCTGTTCCGGGAGCAGGGCACCCACATCAGCGTCGCCGATCTCATGAAGGCGGCCGGTCTCACTCACGGCGCCTTCTACAAGCAGTTCGCCTCCAAGGAGGCGCTCGTCGACGAGGCCACCACCCACGCCTTCGACGAGCTCGCTCGCCGCCATGCGACCGGGCTCGAGCGGTACGACGGTCGGCGGGACGCCGCTCAGCGGGCCCTGATCGACGCCTACCTGTCCGTCGAGCACCGTGACGACGCGGCGGACGGCTGTCCGGTCGCGGCCCTCGCCACCGATGTCGCGCGCGGGGGCGAGGACCGCGAGGCCCGACGCGTCTACGCCGAGGGCGTGGCCGACTTCGCCGCGTTCCTCACCTCCGACGGGGACGAGGGCGCGGACGGCATCGCCCGGCTGTGCCTCTTGTTCGGTGCGCTGGTCCTGTCCCGGGCCACCAAGGGCTCCGCGCTCTCCGAGGAGATTCTCGCCGCCGCGCACGCGGCCCTGACGGAAGCCCGCTGACGGGGTCCCGGCCCCCGACAGGCGCGGCGTCAGCGCGGCAGCAGGGCCGTCCCCTGCCCCGAACATCACGCAGGATCACCTCCGTGCTCGCGGCGGCGTTCGCGCTCACCGCCGTCGCGAGGAACAGCACGGCGGACATGACGCGCGTCGGCGTCGCGGCGTCCTCCCGGCCGATCCGCTCGTCCCGGCGCGATCGATTCCCGGGTCATCCGCCGTGTCCACAGCCCCGGAGCACGGTGCGGTCCCGCGCCATCCGCCGACGAAGAGCCTGATCCGCGCGGGCCGGGCCGGGAAAGGCCGGGTCGGGCCGTTCGCGAGCCGTCGGCGCCGGCATCCGCGCCGTCTTCGGGTCGCGGGGCCGCGTCGAGGGCGTGGCCGACTACTCGATCGGCGGCCAGGGCGACGAGCTCGTCCTTGTTCGCCACGTGCCAGTACAGGGCCCGGCGCCGGTTTGCAGCTGTTGGGCCAGCAGCCGGAAGGTGAAACCCCGTTCGCCGTGCTCGTCCGGCAGCGCAACGACCGCGCCGACAACTACCTCCCGCGAGAGGGCGTCGGCGCCCCCCCCCCCCCGGCGGGAGCTCTTCCTCGTGTCCGTGGCATGACCTCATTCGGGCCCCACGGGACACGTGCGTGGTCGTACGCCGTGGGCCGGTGCTCCGGCGCAGGGCGGGCCCCCGTGGCGGACTCTCCCTGCGCCGGCTCTCCTGTTCCCGGCTCAGGGGCGGTGGAACCGCACCTCCGGGTGGGCCGGGTCCGGGCCGTCCAGGAGCGGCTGGTCCCTGCCCCGCAGGTGCTCGTCGAAGAAGGCAGCGACGTACGCGCGGGTGACGGTCACCGCGCGGTCGGCCGCGAGGTCACCGCCGGGGAGGCCGAAGTGGCCCAGGAGCACGGGCGCGTCGGAGAAGCCGAGGTGGTCGGCGCCGTCAACGGTCAGCCAGTGCTTCTCCCCGCGCAGGGCCGCCCAGGTGGTGTCCCAGGAGGTGTCCTCGCCGCCCGGCCGGTGGAACTCGTCGGTGCCCAGCAGCAGGAACGGACGTCGGCCCAGCCCGTCGGCGGGCAGCGTGTCCCAGAACGTGCCGTCCATGTTCACCCCGGCGTCGATACGCCGATCGGTGGCCATGGCACTGACGGCGCTCGCGCCGCCGACCGAGTGGCCGGCCATGCCGATCCGCGTCCGGTCGATGGAGGACGCGTACCGCCAGGCGGGCCGGGGGCCGGTCAACCGGTCCAGGACGAACCGGGTGTCGGCGGCGCGGGCCCCGGTCACCAGGTGGCCCTTGGCCCAGTCGTCCTCCTCCATGACGGTGCAGGCGACGCAGGTCAGGGTGCGACCGCCCGGCACCGACGTACCGGACGACTCGTAGGCGTGGTCGAGTGAGGCGACGACGTAGCCGCGGGAGGCCAGGTCCACGGCGAGGCTGGTGAGGGTGAACCGCGGCATGCCGAAGCCGGGCGAGAGCACCACCAGCGGGTGCCGCCCCGGAGCGGGACGCGCGTCCACCGCGCTGTGCGTACGGGCCCGTGCCACCTGCCGCACCGACGCCGGGTCCTCGACCTGCACCCCTGTCAGCAGCAGCCGGGCCTCCTCCTGGGTGGCGTACGGGGCGGGGCGGCCCGGTGTGTGCCGGCCGGACGCGGGGTAGTGCAGGGTGACCATGAGTTCCCGGCCGTCGGCCTCGGGCACCCACGGGTCGGTGCGGAAGTGGTCCACGAGGTGGAGGACGGAACTCCCCACACCGTACGGCCCGGTGGGAGTCGGCAGCCGCATGTGCTCGGCCGGCCGGTCCAAGGTGGTCGTGGCGGTGCGTGGGGAGGCCGGCGCGGCGGTGGCGGTGGCGGT
This sequence comes from Streptomyces lancefieldiae, assembly GCF_031845825.1. Taxonomy (NCBI): domain Bacteria; kingdom Bacillati; phylum Actinomycetota; class Actinomycetes; order Kitasatosporales; family Streptomycetaceae; genus Streptomyces; species Streptomyces lancefieldiae. The sequence goes on from NZ_JAVRFH010000083.1 coordinate 9,325, forward strand.
GGCCGGTAACGCGACCGCACAGGCGAGAAGGGCGGCGGCGGCCGCCCGGGTCAGCTTGTTCATGCCAAAGACGCTACGGTCCCGGCTCCGGGCCCCGCGTCCTTCCACGGTCCCAACCACCGCCGGAGCCGTACATCCCAGGTCGGATGCGAGTCTCCACCAGCGGGGACTGGACGTCCCGAGTCGTTCGAGAGGATCTCGTCGAGTGCCCTGGAGTTCCAGCCCGCGGTGTCCGGGTCTGTGGTGGTGCTCATCGCTTGCTCCGCAGGCGAGTTCAGGCCCGTCGGTGTGGGGGTGCGCGCAGTGCGCTGCTACGAGCGGAACGGGCGCTGGATGGTGCCGGGCGGCTTCCGCACCATCAGCCTCGGTGCGTTCCGTCATCGGAACCAGGCCGCCATGTTCCCCAGTTCCGCACGGCGTCTCCCGTGTGCGGCGACTGGATGCCCCGGGGACTGCTCCAGTGCACCGGCTGGCCCGTCGACGGCCACGCCCCCGAGGTGGCGGCCGACGGCGCGGGCCCCATTCTCGTCATCGGCAACACCGGCGCCCCAGCCACTCCCTGTGAGGGAGCCGAGAAGATGTCCGCTCCGGTGCCGGCCACGGCGCCTGATCCCCTCACGCGCGTCCACGTCACGCGGTCCCCCTCCGTGAACCACCAGGCTGCCCGTTCGCTGCCCAGCAACCTGGTGGCTCCGTCGGTGCCTCGGCTACTCGTGCGCCTCGACGATGCCGGTGATGGTGCGTAGACCCGCGACGATCTCGGAGGCGTCGGGAGCCTGGTCGGGGTCGGTGAGCCACTGCGTCATCAGGCCGGTGAACAGGGCCATCTGCGCGGCGCCCAGCGTGCGGGCAGCGGCGTCGCCGACCTCGTCCTCGGGCGTGCCGAGCAGCAGCGCGGCCAGACCCCGGCGGCCCTGGGCCTGGCTGCCGGCCAGATAGTGGCGCAGGTCGTCGGAGTGTTCCGCCTGGAGCAGGGCTTCAAGCGTGGCCAGCCACAGGGTCCGGTCCTCCTGGAAGGACTTGATGATCGCGGCCCACATCGCCTCGTAGTGCGCGGCCGGGCTGCTTCCGGCTTCGCCGAAGGTGGTGAGCGTGCGGCCGATCCGTGTGCCCCACTCGTCGATCGCCTCGATGAGAGCGGCGTTCAGGAGCGCCTCACGGGAGCCGAAGTGGTAGCCGATGGCCGCCATGCTCACGCCGCCGGCGGCCGTCACGATATCGCGCACCGTGGTCCGGGCCCAGCCCTTCTCCTCCAGGCAGCGCCTGGCCCCGGCCAGTAGGTCCTCGCGATTTCCCATGCCGAGAACGCTACCCGACGCGTTGCACGGAGGCATGAGACGAGCGAATAAGACAAGCGTCTTGTGCAAGCGCCTAAATTCTGGCTACTGTCGTGGCCGTACCCACCAGTCGAGGGAGATGCCATGAGCCACGCCCACCCCGTCAGTCGCCGCCGTCTGCTCAGCCTGGCCACCGCCACGGTCCTCGCTTCGGGGTCCCTCGGCACCGGCACCGCCGCGGCGCGGACCTCCTCGGCCGCCGGGCCGGTCGACGCCCTCAACCGCGGCGCGCGGCCCCTGAGCGACCTGAACGCGCTCGGCCGCATGATCGGCGATGCGCACGTCGTGGGCCTGGGCGAGGCCAGCCACAGCGCTCACGAGTTCTTCACACTCAAGCAGCGGATCTTCCGCCATCTCGTCGCCACCAAGGGCTTCACCACCTTCGCCCTGGAGGCCAGTTGGAGCACCGGCCTGCGTCTGGACGCCTACGTCACTCGTGGCAGCGGCGATCCCGCCCAGATCATGCGGGACGAGTTCCAAGGCCAGTACGTCTTCTGGAACACCCAGGAGTACCTCGACCTGATCCGGTGGATGCGCCGCTACAACATCACCCACCCCGACCGGCCGCAGCTGCGGTTCGTGGGCAACGACCTCGGCTACGCCGGACCCGACGCCTTCCATCACGTCACCGGCTACCTCGCCGCGCACCGCCCGGAGCTGGCCGAGCGCATCGGCAACCTCTACGCGGGGCTGGAGCCGGCGGCCGGTGCGCAGGCGGGACCGTGGATGACCGGCCAGCTGGCCAAAGAACTCCCGGCACGCCGGTCCGAGGCCGACCGGGCCGCCGCCGCCCTGGCGCTGCTCCGCGACCACGGTCTACCCGGCACCGCCGCCCGCGGCGTCGAGCGGGCGCACGCCTGGGCCGTGCAGAACGCCACCGCCATCGCCCAGAGCTTCACCGCCTACGCCCTCCCCGACGAGCAGTTCCCCGAGCGCATGCGCTACCGCGACCGGGCCATGGCCGCCAACACGGCCTGGTGGCTGCGGCACGAGGGCGGCCGCATCCTGCTCGCCTCCAACAACGGCCACATCGCCTACACCAGCGACAACCCGGACGAGTTCCCGGAACCCACCGGCGCCTTCCTGCGCGCACGACTCGGCCCGGACTACGTCAACATCGGCCTGACCTTCAACCAGGGCACCGTCAACGCCCTCCCCGACTTCACCGCCCAGCAGCCCCAGGCCTACACCGTCACACCGGCCCCGAAGGGCCACAACGAGTACACCCTCGACAAGCTCCGCCACCGCGACTTCAGCATCGACCTGCGCACCGCGCCCCCAGCAGCCCGCACCTGGCTCGCCGCGGCCCGCCCCACGCGCTCCTACGGCCTGTACTGGTCGCCCGACGACCCGGCAACCGCCCTCGGCCGCTCCTACGACATCCTCATCCACCTCCGCCAGGTCGAAGCCGCCCACATCCTCCGGTGATGCAAAGAGGCGAGCTCGGGCAGAGCGCGCCTCTCAGGAACGATCCCTTGCCGGAGCAAGAACGACAACGGGCCGCCGGGCCTGTGACGGGGCCGGCCCTCAGCCCCGGGACGGCATCGCACGCCGGTTCTTCCGGCACCTGGTGCCGGCGTTGTTCTCCGCGGAGCCCCCCGAGCTCTCGCTGGTGCGCTTCCTCTTCTACGTCAGGCCCGGCACCAGCCTGAACGCCGGCAACGCGGGGACGTACCGGATCCGGCCGGCCAGGGTCGGGGGGACGGCGACGACCACCCGCCGGGCGGTGACACCGCCGCCCTCGCCCGGTTGAGTGCGGCGGGAGCGGATCAGCCGGCGTGCGAGAGGATCATGCAGGTGGTGGTCGCGTGGGCGATCAGCTTGCCCTGCTCGTCCAGCACCTTGCCCTCGGCCGTGGCGGTGCGGCGGCCGGCGTGGATGACGGTGCCGGTGGCGGTGAGGATCTGTCCGTCGGTGCGGGCGGCACGGATGTAGTTGACCTTGAGTTCGAGGGTTGTGTAGCCGGTACCCGCCGGCAGGGTGGTGTGGACGGCACAGCCCATGGCGGAGTCGAGGAGCGTGGCGGCGATGCCGCCGTGGACGGTCCCCAGGGGGTTGGCGAAGTCGGGGCGGGTGTCGAGGGAGATGACGACGCGGCCGTGCTCGACCTCGTCGAAACGCATGCCGAGCAGGCGGCCGATGGAGGGGATGTCGGTGGGGCGTTCGGTCTGCACCCAGCGCATCAGTTCCAGGCCGGTCATGGCGGCGAGGTCGGTGGTCGTCATGGTCGTTCTCCTGTCTCCTCGTGCGGTGGGCAGTCGGCGCAGCCCGCACCCGGGGGAAGGGCCCGGGTGCGGATCCGCGGCGGGTGAGGCGCTGGTCAGCCGAGCGGGTTGGCGGTGTCGCGCAGGGTGGTCAGGGCCGGGGCGTACATGCGGGCCTTGATGGTGCCGAGGGTGTCGCCGGCCTTGTTCACCTGTGCCTGGGCGATCTCGATCGCGGTGGAGCGCACGGCGTCCTCGGCGACCGCGTGGTCCACGACGCCGGCGGCTGCGGCGTCGGATCCGCCGTAACGGCGTGCGGTGAGCATCGCCTCGTGCGCGGTCTGCGGGGCCAGGCGGGACTGGATGAGCGCGGCCATGCCGGGGGTGAAGGGGATGTTGATGTCCGCTTCGGGCAGGCACCAGTAGCCGCGGTCGGCACGCATGACGCGGAAGTCGTGGGCGAGGGAGAACATCGCGCCGGCGGCGAAGGTGTGCCCCTGCAGCGCGGCGACCGTGATGACCGGCAGCGAGAGCAACCGCGCGAACAGTTCATGGACGGAGACGACGTACTGCTGGTGCTGGTCGGCGTGGGCGAACAGCCAGTCCAGGTCGAGTCCGTTGGAGTAGAACTTGCCGGTGGCGGCGGTGACCAGCGCACGGGGGCCTTCCGCCTTCTCCACCTCGTCGAGCGCGGCACCGACGGCGGTGAGCCAGTCCGGGTGGAAGCGGTTCTCTCCGTCTCCGAGGTCGAGGACGAAGACGTTGTCCTGACGGTCGAGCGAGGGCATGGCGACTCCTTCGAGGTAGGGGGATGCAGCGGCAGGGTGGCTGCGGTCTACGACCGGGGTCCGGCGCCGGGCCGGTCGCGCAGGGCGTGGAGGAGGAGGTCGTGGATCTCGGCGGCGGCCGCCTCGATCGGGGCGGTGCTCTGCTCGGCCCGGCACATGATCACCGCGCCTTCGACCGCGGCGATGACGAAGGCGCCGAGCCGGCGGCTGCGCTCGTCGGGCAGGCCGTGCCGGACGAAGAGGGCCGCGAGCGCCTCCTGCCAGCGGGCGAAGACGGCGGCGGCGGAGCGGGCCAGCTGGGGGGCGTCGTCATTGGTCTCGACAGCCACCGCCACGATCGGGCAGCCGGCCCGAAAGCCGCTCTCCACGAGCCGCTCGCGCCACAACACGAAGAACGCGTCGACGGCCTCCACCGGATCGTCCGCCTGCATGGCGGCATCGATCAGGCCCGCGATGAAGTCGCCCGCCAGTGCCACCGCCTCGTCGATGAGCTGCGCCCGCCCACCGGGGAAGTGGTGGTACACCGAGCCCCGAGGGGTACCGCTGTGGGCGAGTACCCGGTCGATGCTGGTCGCGCTCGCCCCGTACTCACGCAGCAGAGCGGCGGCACTGAGGATCATCCGGTCCCGGCTGTCGCTCTTGCGCGGACTCACGCACCCACCACCCTTCCGACGGACAGGTAGCCCCAGCGCGGGCTACCTGTCGGTAACTTATGGGGTATGGCATAGAACATGCAAGAGGCAGTCACGTCCCGGTTCTTCACCCACAGGCCGGCCGGACGCCGAGGCCGCCCGGAGCGGACACCTGCCGATCACAGCGACGGTGTGGCCAACGGGCCACCACAAGGACCACCGCCGGTCGCGGAGCTCGTCCACGTCGGCCTGAACACTCCGTCCACAGCGACGGCCTGACGGTGCGGACCGGTCGCGCACCCGGTCCGCCGTCCACACCGGTTCCGCCCTCCCGGACGCGGCACGGGCGCGCGCGACGGTCGTGGACGGACCCAACGGCGCCGACCGGCTCCACGGTGCCGCACTTGCGAAGCGCTTGCGGAATACCGTGCCGGGCGTCGCGAACGCCACTTCCGCTGCGCCGCGGTCGACGGTGTCGTGGGCGGGGCGTGCGGCAACCTTCCGGTACCCGCACGCACCCTCGGGCGCGACGGGCTCGCGCTCCAACCGGCGTGTCATCGCCCCGGGCCGGGGGGAGCGCGGCGAAGGCCCCGCCCGAGGCGGCACTCAGCCTCCTTCGAGTTCCCGGCGCACGGTGGCGGCGATACGGGTGAGGGCGGCCCCGAGATGGCGGCGCTGAGCGGCGCTGAGCGGATCGAGAACGAGCCGCTTCACCTGCGCGACGTGTTCCGGTGCGCTCTCGACGAGCTTCTTCCGGCCGGCGTCGGTCAGGGTGGCCAGGGTGTACCGGCCGTCGCCGGGGTCGGGTCTGCGGACGACGAAGGCGCGGGCTTCGAAGCGGTCCATCACCTTGGACAGGCGGGGTTGGGTGCTGTCGCAGACCCGGGCCAGGTCGCTGAGCCGCATCGTGGCCTCGTCGGCCATGGACAGCCGGGCCAGAACCCCGTACTCGAAGTTGGAGATACCCGCGTCCCTCTGCAGCTGGCGGTCGAGGGCCGCCGGGAGGGCGATGACGACCGTGAGGAGTGCCTGCCACAGGTCCTGCTGGTCGTCGTCGAGCCAGGGTGACTGGGTGTTCATGAGCCCATCCTACTTGCCCGAGCAACTCGCGTCACTTGCCCGAGCAACTCGCATCACTTGCCTGGGCAACTCTTGATGGACTACCTTCCAACTTGCCCAGGCAAGCGAAAAGGCTTGCCCAGGCAAGTGAAGGAGCTGATTTCGATGCCCCCTACGAGCAGCCCGGCCTCCCCGAACGACCCCAGGTCCCCCTCCTCTTCGCGCGCACCGGCCGCGGCGTACGACGACCTCCTTGCCCGGGTCCTGCCACTGGCGCGCGAGCAGCGGGTGTGGAACCCCTCCGACGGTCCCCTGCCCAGCCTCTTCGTCAGCCACGGGGCCCCGTTCACCCTCGACGATCCGCAGTGGCTCGGCGACCTCTTCGACTGGGCCCGGTCGATGCCCAAACCCCGGGCCGTCGTCGTCGTCTCGGCCCACTGGGAACGGGCACCGGCCGCGATGTCCGCAGCCGCGGCCGGCACCCCGCTCTTCTACGATTTCAGCGGCTTCCACCCTCGCTACAAGACCCTTCCCTACGCGACCCCGGACGCCACCGACCTGGCCCGGCGACTCACCGGCCTGCTGGGCCGGACGCCGGTGCACGAGTTCGCCGACCGCGGTCTCGACCACGGCGCCTTCATCCCGCTCATGGCCATGTACCCCGCGGCCGACGTCCCGGTCGTGCAGTTGTCGATGCCCGGCCTCGACCCCAGCGCTCTGCTCGAACTCGGGGCACGCCTGCGGCCCCTGCGCCGAGAAGGCGTCCTCGTTCTCGGCTCGGGCTTCATGACGCACAGCTTCGCCGTCTTCCGCCGGCCGGAGCTCGCCGCCCATACCACGGCCTTCGACGCATGGGCCGTCGACGCCCTCACCCGGGGCGACGCCGACGCCCTCACCGACTACCGCCACAAGGCACCCGGCGCCGCGGTCGCCCATCCGACAGCCGACCACTTCGTACCACTGCTGCTCACCGTCGGCGCCGCCGACGACCCCGGCAGCGCCGTGAGCGCCATCGACCGCATGGTGATGGGCAACTCCACCCGGTCGGTGCAGCTGACCTGAGCGCCTCGGCGTGCGCCGCCTTACCGCCTGGTCGCCTCATCCCTCGACGACCACATCAACACACCCTGGAGGAAAGTGCCGTGAAGGCAATCCGTTTCCACGAGTTCGGCAGCAGCGAGGTCCTGCGCCACGAGGACGTCGACCGTCCGGTCCCCGGCACCGGGCAGGTGCTGGTGCGGGTGGCGGCCACGTCGTTCAACCCGGTCGACGACCACATCCGCGCCGGCGTCCTGGCCGCCATGATCCCGATCACTCTCCCGTACGTGCCGGGGATCGACCTGGCGGGCACCGTCGCCGAGACCGGCGCGGAGGTGACGGGCCTGGAGGTCGGTGACCGGGTCGTGGCGATGCTGCCCCTCGACTCCGCCGGCGGCGCCGCCGAGTACGCGCTCGTCCCGGCCGCGTCCCTGGCCCCGGCGCCCCGGACGACCGAACTGGTCGACGCCGCGGCGCT
>NZ_JAVRFH010000084.1:0-16351 GCF_031845825.1 Streptomyces lancefieldiae
CAGGAAGTCTTCGAAGGCGTCCAGCGCGAACATCAGCAGGAGCAGCACGACCGGCACGAGCAGAGCTATCACGACCACGATGCCTCCCGATGGAACACTGATCACGGGAATGCGCGGCGGCAGAAGGTCCACGCTCAGCATGGGCCGAACGAGTGAACGCCGCACGCCCGGCACGGGATCATGTAGGCCGTTCGGGTGACACTCGCCTTGCACGTGCAGGCTCGAAATGCCCGGGGCGGGATCGTGGTCCAGGCGCCGGGCAGGCCGCGCGGCGGGGTGGTTGTGCGGGTCGGGTGGCGGGTCGTCAGGATGATCCGGACGGCTTCAGCAGCACGCGCCTGGCTCGCCGTCGTCGTGCCGGCGCCCTGACGGCTGCGCCGTGTCAATGCCTGGCCGGGCGGCTCTCATGGCCGGGCACGGCTGCCCTCATCAGGGACCCAAGGGACTGTACTTCGGAACAGAGTGTAGGACCTTGGGGGGCTGTGGGGTGACAGCTTCCACGGCATGCCGCAGTATCGAGACTTGAGTCCCTTGGGTCCCTTCGGACCCTCCCCAGGGACACTCAACCACCCCGGGTGCCCGAATTAAGCTTATTTGGAGGGTCCGAAGGGACCCAAACTCAGGATTCACCACTCAAGCTGCCAGCCGCGAGCGGCTCGAACACTCCCTTCCGAGGAGAGGGGCTGTATCCCCAAGGGCAGGGTCTCAGTCCGTCTTCAGTCCCTGCAGTAAAAGTGCAGGTCAGACGACTGAGCTGTAAGCAACAGGGACTGTAGGGACCGAAAGTTCCAATTATCAGCCGCTCCAACTAGGTCTCCTCCTACGCACGGGCGCGAACAACACATGTACTCAGTTGGCTCATATATAGAGGGACTCAGTCCCTTCAGTCCCTGTACAAGAGCACTTACCCGCTCTGAACTGCAGGAATAGTGCCTCCTACCTGGAAGGGACTGAGTCCCTCGGGCCACTGCCCCCGCCCCCGGGGGGCCAGTTGAAGGCGTCAGAGCGCGATGCATTCCGAGCACCCGCCGGTCACCAGCACCATGCTCAAACGGACCTTCCGAAAGCTGGACGCCTCGATGTCCCAACTCCGGCAGGACCGCATCCCCCATGAAGCCCGCAAATTCGCCGACCCTCTCCACCTCATGCGGCTGTTCGGGATCGCGCCCGTTGCGTGGAGACACGCACGGCGGGTGCGGCCGGCGGGCCGAGGAAACGGGCTGGTCGCAAGGCCAGTACCGCGCCTCGGCCCGCCCCAACCCAGGCGCAAACCGTGGTGATCTTGCGAGGGTCTCACCCGCGTGGGTGGAGCGCCGCTGTACGGCTGTGCACGCTTCAAGGCCGCGGAATGGGCAACCGATTCAAACCCGGCTTACCGGGACCGGCGTGGCTTGTTCAGGAGGCACGCTCTCTCGCCCTTCTGTGCTGAGGTAGCCCCCCGTACTGCAATCGACTCGTCGCGGACCGACCACTGACTAGCAAAGGAGAGGACATGCCCCGCACCGGACGTTGGGCGGCGATGACCACAGTCGCCTTCGCCATCGCCTTGGCCAGCACCACCACAGCGAGCGCGCACCCCCAGCCCGCCTCCAAGCCCGTGCACTGGACGGCCACCACCCAGGGGTTAGCCGCGCTATCACCGCAGAGGGTGCTGGACCTGCCCGTGCGCATCACCAGCGACTTCGCGAACCGCCCCACACCCCAGTGCCTGGACGTCGACGCAAACGGCGGCGGCAACGGCACGGCCGTCCAGGTCTGGGAGTGCAACGGCACGAGCCAGCAGCGCTGGTACCTCTGGAATAACGGCGCGCTGGAGAGCTACCGCTTCCCCGGCAAGTGCCTGGACGCCGACCTCAACGGGGGTGGCAATAACGGCACCAAGGTGCAGATATGGGATTGCAACAACACTCCACAACAGAGCTGGTCTCACCCGGCGGGCGACCGCGCGATCTACAACGCCGCCTTCTACGGCGGCGGCAACATCGTCATGGAACGCGACGCGAACGTCTGGGGCAACGGCGCCCGCGTCCAACTTTGGCAGAAGAACTTCCAGTCGCAACAGTGGTGGGACGTCTGGGCGGACTGACCACGTGCGCCACCGCGTGATTCGGTGCGGGCTGGCCAAGCACGGACCGGGAAGCACTCGTGGGAGAACACTGTCAGCAGCCACTACAGCCATCGAACACCCGCACGTCGCCAGACGTGACACCCCTCGTTTGCGGCTGCTGACGATCCTGCTGGCTTATTCGGTCACGCGGCGAGGGAGAGGTCGAGTCGGGCAAGGTGGCTGACGGGGGTGCGGTCGAGAGGGTGGCCGTTCCACCAGGCATCGAGGCGGATGAGGTTGAGTGCAACGGCGGAGAAGACGTGCTCCAGGTGGGTCTTCTGGAGACCGCCCGCGCGGGTTGCGTACCTGGCTCGCCACTGCTCGTCGCCCTGCTGGAGGCGAGCATGGTCGAGGACTTCCTGCACCTCACGGGGTTGCAGGGAGAGGGTCCGGCCACCGGTCTTCGATCGGGTGCACTGGTCTCGCACCGGGCAGGGTCGACAGGTCTCCTTGTCGAACTTGATGACGATGGCCTTGGCGCCGCGCAGGGTGGCGGGGCTCCACCAGGTGCTGGTGTCCCCGCGTGGGCAGGTGGCCTGTCAGCTGGCCCGGCGACCAGCTCGGTCGCCCTCTGGCTTCGAACGCCTCGGCAAACTCGGTTCCGCGAACAACTCACCCAGCTCGTCACGGACCCGCATCGCCAACGGGTACGGGCCCCGTGCCGCCACCGCCCGCGCCACCTGCGCAGTCGGCTCAGGCACCTTCGGCCACGGCCTCAGCTGCATCGACATCCCACACCCCACCCGCGACAGGGAATGCCAAGACGGCCGCTACTGACCCGACCAACGAGCCGCCAGCCCCGCCGGGCACGGAATAAGCCAGTAGGATCGCTGACAGCGTTCTTACCGGCACCCCAGGACGTGACCCGAGGCGCGACCCAGGCGTCGTGGCCCTTGTGGGGTACAGGCTCTGGACGGCGAAGCCACCGGAACGAGCGCGAAACCGAGGGGGCAGCGGAGGATCGTCCGCTGCCGGGAGCTGCCGGGCATCACCGACGCCGCGGTCTTCCTCGCCTCGCGTACCCCTCGGCCCAGGCGGGCGATGTACCGGGAAGGGAGCGCAGCCGGCTGTTGCCTCACCAGCAGGGCTGGCTGAACCGGGCAGTCCGCTTCCGCGGAGGCGAAGGGGAGGTACGCAGGCTTGAGGCCACACGCAATTAGGGACCTGGGCGGCAGGTCAGGTGACGCTGTTGTTGGGCTATGGCCGTAGTAGCTGTCCTGTCATTTGCCGCTAACCAACGGCATCCGGAAGAGCAGCGGTTCCGGTGTCAGCCACCAGTTCACAGAGCTGGATGAAGCACTCACTCTGAGAGAGACGCCCATGGACGCGAACGAAGTACGACCGCTCCGAGCATTCGAACACCTCCCTCCGGACCATCTTCATGACGCCACGGTCATAGGTGTTCACCTCTTCTCGGAGCGCGGCCATCGCCTCCTCAGCGCTGCCGTCCAGTTCGGCAAGAGTGCGATAGCTGGATGCTTCCGCATCGAGTAGCGAGGCAAGCACTATCCATCGAGCCATGTCTGGGCCATCCCCCTCGGTCTACTGATCAGGAGCTGGGATGATCCTGACACTCCTGCAGCGACAAGCAGGACCTCAGGGCCCGCAGTCCGCCGACCATGCACCCACCTGCCCCCTCGGCCCCTTACCTGCCGACACGGCCAAGGGCTGAGAGGCTGTTGTCTTTCCGAGTCTGACGACTGTGTTTTCGCTGGTCAGGGGTAGGGGCGGCGACGGTGTGGGAGTGATGGATCGTCGTTTCGTCGCTCCCGTGGAGGTCGCGAATGCCGTCGGTTTTCGGACTGCTGGAACAGCACGAGCTTGCCGCTCGTCGTCGTGTGGATGGGCTGCGCGAGGAAGTCGACCGGATCCAGGCCGAGCTCGCGATGGCCGAGCAGGAGTGGTTGGAGTGGACGATCGCCCGTGAGCGTGTGGGTGCGGTGCTGTCCGCGCCGGGCGGCGATTCAGCTGACGGCCCGCCTCGCCGCAGGCTTCCGCATCGGGATCGCCACGGCCTACCGCTACATACGCGAGGCCGTCGACCTCCTGCCCGCCCTCGCGCCCACGCTGGAACAGGCCATGCCGACTGTCCGAAAGAAGGCGTACGTGATCCTCGACGGCACCCTGCTGCCGATCGACCGCATCGCCGCAGACCGGCCGTACTACTCCGGGAAGAAGAAGCACCACGGGATGAACGTGCAGGTCCTCGCCGATCCCGCCGGACGCCTGATCTGGGTCTCGGACGCACTGCCGGGAGCCAAACACGACCTGACCGCGGCGCGGGCCCACGGCATTCCCGCCGCACCCGCCGCGGAGGACATCAAGTGCTGGGCCGACAAGACGTATCAGGGCGCCGGCCCTGCGATCCGTGTCCCAATCCGTGGCAAGCACCAGCGCGGCTGGCGCCGACGTCCCAACCGGGACCACGCAAAGATCCGCAGCCTCGGTGAACGCGCCATGGCGATCCTCAAGTCCTGGCGGCTCCTGCGGAAGCTCCGCTGCAGCACCACCCGGATCACCGCCGCCGTCCGAGCCGTCGTCGCACTCGAACTCACCACCTGATCATGATGGAAAAGGCTCTGTCATGGTCCGTCCGTCCCGGCTGGTCAAGGCCCTGCACAAGGCCCCGGCCAGCCTGTCACATTACGGACTTACACGATCTTTCAGACACGCTCCAGACCTTGATCATGCAAAGCACCCTGACTTCGAAGACCCCAGTAACAGAGTCCTAATACACTGCGCCGATATGAAGGCTCTCGTACTGTCGGGCGGGGCCGGAACCCGCCTGCGGCCCATCACTCACACCTACGCCAAGCAGCTCGTTCCTGTAGCGAACAAACCAGTTCTCTTCTACGGGTTAGAGGCCATCGCGGATGCAGGCATTACCGAGGTCGGCATCATTGTCGGTGACACTGCTCCGGAGATCCAGCAGGCGGTCGGCGACGGTTCCGCTTTCGGCCTCGATGTCACCTACATCCGGCAATCGGCGCCCCTCGGCCTCGCCCATGCCGTCCTGATCGCACGCGACTTTCTCGGCGACGAGGACTTCGTCGTGTATCTCGGTGACAACTTCATCGTCGGCGGTATCGCGGATCTCGTGGACGAGTTCCGCGGCAGCCGACCAGACGCGCAAATCCTGCTCACCAAGGTGGCTGATCCTACTGCCTTCGGCGTTGCCGAACTCGACATGTCCGGAAAGGTGGTGTCGCTGGAGGAGAAGCCGGCCGTCCCGCGCAGCGACCTGGCGCTGGTCGGCGTCTTCCTGTTCACCACGGCGATGCACGAGGCCGTACAGCGGATCGAGCCCTCTTGGCGCGGCGAGTTGGAGATCACCGACGCTCTGCAATGGCTCATCGACCACGGGCGTGACGTCCGCTCCACGACCATCTCCGGCTACTGGAAGGACACCGGGAACGTCCTCGCTATGCTGGAGGTCAACCGCGCCGTGCTGGAACGTATCGAGGGACGTATCGACGGATCGGTCGACGCAGCCAGCGAGATCATAGGCCAGGTCACGGTCGATGCCGGCGCCGAGATCCGGGGCTCACGGATCGTGGGACCGGTCGTGATCGGCGCGAACACACTGATCACCAATTCCTACGTCGGCCCGTCCACCTCGATAGCGCCGGACTGCCGGATCGAGTCCAGCGAAATAGAGTTCTCCATCGTCCTGGCCGGCGCCACGGTGCAGGGGGTCCGCCGCATCGAGAGTTCGCTGATCGGGCGAAACGCCGAAGTCACGCCGGCGACCGGCGTGCTGACAGCCCATCGGCTGGTGCTCGGGGACCACAGTAAGGTGTGCATCTCGTCATGACCGCCACAGAATCCTGGTCACCGGTGGCGCCGGCTTCATCGGCTCCCACTACGTCCGCACCCTGCTCGGCCCGCACGGACCGGCCGGGGTGCAGGTCATCGTCCTCGACAAACTGACCTACGTCGGCGACCCGGCCAACCTCGGCCCGGTGCGTGCACACCCCGGGTTTTCCTTCGTCCAGGGCGACATCTGCGACACCGCGGTCGTGAACCTGCTGGTCGCCGAGCACGACCAGATCGTGCACTTCGCCGCAGAGTCGCACGTGGACCGATCGATCATGGACGCTGCCGAGTTCGTCCGGACGGACGTCGGCGGGACGCAGGTCCTGCTTGACGCGGCGCTGCGCCACCATGCCGACGGGCGGGGCGTCTTCGTCCACATCTCCACGGACGAGGTGTACGGCTCCATCGCGCACGGTTCCTGGCCGGAGACTCACCCGGTGTCGCCCAACTCGCCCTACGCGGCCTCGAAGGCGTCCGCCGACGTTATCGCCCTCTCCTACCACCGCACCCACAGTCTCGACGTCCGAGTGACCCGCTGCTCCAACAACTACGGCCGGCAACACTTCCCCGAGAAACTGATCCTGCTGCTCATCACCCGGCTGCTGCAGGGCCGCACGGTCCCGCTCTATGGAGACGGACTCAACGTCCGCGAATGGTTGCACATCGACGACCACGTGCAGGGCATCGAACTGGTCCGCACGAAGGGCCGTCCCGGCGAGGTCTACAACATCGGCGGAGGAACCGAACTCACCAACAAGGAGCTGACAGCCCTGCTGCTGGAGGCGTGCGGAGCAGGCTGGGAGTCGGTGGAGTACGTCACCGACCGCAAGGGTCACGACCGCCGTTACTCGGTGGACTACGCCAAGATCACCCAGGAGCTGGGCTACCGGCCACGCAAGGACTTCGCCACCGGGCTCGCCGAGACCGTCTCCTGGTACCGCGAGAACCGGGACTGGTGGGAGCCGCTGCAGCAGCGCGCCGAACCGGGAGCGGCGCAGCGGTGACCGCCCCGGTGCCCGGCCGCGCGGGCTGCGCGCCGACCGCCGGGTCACGAACGTGGCCGGGACGCCGGGCCAGGTCACGGCAGTGACAGCGTGCCGATGACCGCCTCACGGGGTCACCGGCACGCTGTCGTAGAGGGAATCAGCCGCGGGCCTGGATGAGCTGAACATGTGCTAGTGTTCTGCGCTTGAGATCCTTGGGCAGAAGCGGGCGAGGGAGTCGAGAATCTCTTCGGCGATCTTGGTACAGATGAACGGTTTGGGGTCTTCGTTCCAGTCCTTGACCCAGGCCCGGATGTCGGCTTCCAGGGCTTGGATGTTCTTGTGTGCGCCGCGGCAGATCATCTGGTGGGCGAGGTAGCCAAACCACCGCTCCACCTGGTTGATCCAGGAGGAGCCGGTCGGGGTGAAGTGCAGCTCGAACCGAGGGTGTTTGGCCAGCCAAACCTTGATCGCCGGGGTCTTGTGGGTGCCGTAGGGGTGGTCAGGCCGTTGCGGACGTAGTCGTGGGTGCGCCGCTCGGACATGCCCAGCAGCACCGGCTGGGACAGGTCCAGGGCCTGAATCTGCGACTTCTCGTCCACCGAGAGCACCACCGCACCCTCGGGCGGAATGAAATACAGCCCCACGACGTCGTAGACCTTCTCCACGAACAACGGGTCGGTCGCCAGCTTGAAGGTGTCGGCCAGATGCGGCTTGAGCTGGAACTGCCGCCAGATCCGGCCGACCGTCGACTTCGACAGACCACTGTGTTGCGCCATCAATTTTCGGGACCAGTGGGTGGCGTTCTTCGGCAGTTGTTCCAGCTTGGTGACCACCACCGCTTCCACCTGGTCGATGCTGATGCTGGGCGGGCGGCCCGGCCTCGGCTCTCGGCCAGCCGGTCGGCGAGGAAGCGCCGCCGCCACTTGCGGACCGTGTCCGCACTCACCCGCAGATCCCGGGCGACCGCGACGATCGGCGGCACCTCCGGCCCCGCGCAAGCCAGCACAATTCGCGCCCGCAGGGCCAGCGCCTGGGCCGTTGTCGCCAGACGCGTCCACCGTTCCAACATCGCCCGCTCGTCCTCAGACAGTCGACCTGAGCCTGGGCACCGGGGATCACCTCGAAGCGGCGGTGCATGTCGGCGAGTTCCTTCGGCGTGATGCCCAGCTCCTCGGCGATACGAGGCCGGGCTTCCTGGACGTAGATCTTGGTCCGCTGGTAGTTGCCGGTGAACCGTACTCCGCCACCAGCCGCCCGTGGATCACGGCGGCCTTCATCAGAATCTCGGCCCGCAGCATCGAGTCGACCAGCGGTGCGAACTCGTCGATCACCCTCGCCTTCGACCGGCCGTTCGGCGACCGGCGTGGCGGGGTAGCCGGCCCTGGCGCCGACAAATACTTGCGGACCGTCTTCCGGTCCAGCCCGGTCTCCCGGGCCACCTCTGACAGGCTGATCGCCCCGGACTCCAACAGACTCCGGAAGCGACGCAATTCCAACCAACGATGCGGATCCAGGACCACCGTCGACCGCCTCCTGCCGCCTCTCACCGACCAAGCAGCAGAGTGCCGAGCAGCAGGTCTCAACGCATCAGCAACTGTCCCTCTTCATCCGTACGCGGGTGGGGACGTTCACGGCCCTGGCAAAATTTCCGTGATGCTGGGGTGTGCCACCGTGCGCCGGTGACGCTCCGTCACGGATAGCGGCGTCGGAGCAGGGCCATGAGGACAACACGGTGGCGGAGCAGCGGGACACCTGCGCCGCCGGCCATGATCCGTTTTGGGAGCTTCAGATCGGTGATGCGGCCCTCGTTGACGCCCGAGCTGAACGGGGTGGTGATGCCCTGCACGACTGCGGGCTGGTCCTCACGGATGGCGTTGGCCAGGCTGGCCAGGGCTGGGAGGCGGGCGCCGGACAGTTGCTCAAGCACCCGAGCCTTCGACCACGCCATGAACCGGCGATGGGCCGTTGCACCGGACGGCCCGAAAACCGGCGGGACTTGCGACCACGTACAGCCCGTCGTGGCCACGAAGATGATCGCAGCCAGCACCTCACGGTCGCCGTTCCGGCGCCAGCCACCACAAACGCGGCGGCGCATCCGGCACCACCGCTGGGACAATTCCCGCAACCCGCCCAAAACCGGACGCTCAAGCAACAGCATCCACACTCAGGCCACCGCTGAGGCCGAATGAGATCGGAGGCTACGGGGGTTGACCTTCTCAGTCGTCCGCAGAAGGGGACGCGGACCTGCGCGCCAGCCACTCCCCTAACGTCCGACGCGGCGGCCGCACCACCACGCGGCCGTGCGTCTTCCGGCCGACCAACTGCACGCGCAGAACGACCGGTGTATAGGGACCCGACGGCGCCTGCCGGTGCTTGACCTTGCTGTGCACCAGCCGCAGACCGTCGGTGTCGACCACGATGCCCGGCCTGATGACCATCACCAGGTCCTTGCCGTCCATGTCCATGTCGATACGCAGCGTGTCCTGGGTGATCACGGCATCGGTGAAGTCGAGCGTCACGTCACACCACTGGATCGCCAGTTCAAGCCTCCGCGGCACCACCCAGCGCCCCACGCGCTCGACCGCGCTGTGCACCTGCTCGATCCGGACCACGTCCCTGACCTCCGTGCCGGTTGCACCGACCTCGGCCGGCACCAGCGGCAGGTCGGCGGTGAGCGCGGTCAGCTCCCCCATGGTCCGCGCCGACAGGGCTGCTTCCAGGCGCTCGTCCAGCTCCTCCACGCTCAGCCGACCGTCCCCCGCCGCGACACGCAGCACGTCGACCACCCGGTCGCGGTCCGCGTGTGAGGCCCGCAGCCCGGGCGACGAGTCGGGGCCCGAGTGCTTTCCAGTGGGTGAGATTTCTCCCGACATTACTTCCGTCCTGGTCCTGTCGATTCGTCCGCTCGCATCACGGTGCCGACGGCGGGCGACGGCATGCTCGCTCCATCATCCCGAGGCCCGGCCGCGACAACAACCGCTCCCGGGCAGCGCAAGCCTCGCTTTAGCACCGTCGACTAGCGTCCGGGCACGAGTGGTCCCGGTGGTGATGCCGTCGCTGCCCGACACCGTCAGAGGGGGATGACAGCCATGTATGCCTGGCCGTCGCCTCACGTCCGGGTCGTGGTCGGCGCCGCCCGACAACCTTCTGTGGAGGTCCGATGGTCGTTGCTCCGGAAGAAGACTTTCCCGCCGTGTACAGCAGGGACCACGCCGAGATCTTCGACTTCGTGCACGCCGCGCGCGGCCGGAACTGGTCGGCCGAGGCGGACGAGGTGACCGCGCTGATCCGCCGGCGCAACCCACGGGCGGACTCGCTTCTGGACATCGCCTCCGGCACGGGAGAGCACCTGGTCCGTTTTGCCACCCACTTTGTGCGAGCCGAGGGCCTCGAACTGTCGCCCGACATGCGGCGGATCTCCGAGCGGAAGCTGCCCGGCACCACCGTGCACGTCGGGGACATGCGCTCCTTCGATCTCGGCACCACCTATGACGCGGTCGTGTGTCTGTGCTTCTCCCTGGCCTACATGCGCTCGGTGGAGGAACTGCGCGCCTCCACGGCCGCGATGGTCCGGCACCTGGCCCCCGGCGGAGTGGTCGTCGTCGAACCATGGTGGTTCCCGGAGCGGTTCATCGACGGATCCGTCTCGGCCAGTCTCGCCCAGGAGGACGGCAGGGCGGTTAGCCGGCTGTCGCACACTGTGCGGGACGGCCGCCTCAGCCGTATGACCGTCCGCTTCACGGTGGCCGACGCCACGGGGATCAGGGAGTTCACCGAGCACGAAACGCTCTCCCTGTTCGGCGAGCACGAGTACGCCGCCGCCTTCGCCGACCTCGGCTGCGCAATGACGTATCGGCCGGGTGGGCCCAACGGCCGCGGGCTGTTCGTGGGCGTCCGCGCATAGCGGTACCGGCGACCCGCAGAACCCGCGTCCGGGCCCGCCCCTTCCCGCGAGACCGGGACGCGGTCACGAAGCGTTCACGAGAGGACTGTCAGCGTGATCAACGTCTTCCAGCCCTGCCTCGGCGAGGAGGAGGCGACCGCGGTCGCGGAGGTGTTCGCCTCAAACTGGACCGGTCGCGGGCCGCGCACCAAGGACTTCGAGGCCGAGTTCGCCGCGCACCTCGAGGTCCCGCCGGAGCAAGTGGTGTTCATCAACTCCTGTACCGCGGGCCTCTTCCTCGCCGCCGCACTTCTCGAGCTCGGCCCCGGTGACGACGTCGTACTGCCGTCGGTGAGTTTCGTGGCCGCAGCCAACGCCGTGGCGGCGACTGGTGCCCGCCCGGTGTTCTGCGACTCCGATGTACGCACCCTGAACCCCACGGCCGCCCACGTCGAGCAAGCCCTCACGCCACGCACCAAAGCGGTGGTGGTGCTGCACTACGGTGGCTACCCCGGAGACATCGCCGCGATCGCACAGGTGTGCCGACGGCGCGGCATCACCCTGGTCGAGGACGCCGCCTGTTCCGTCGCCTCACGGGTGGACGGGGTCGCCTGCGGCACCTTCGGCGATCTGGCCACCTGGAGCTTCGACTCTATGAAGGTGCTGGTCACCGGCGACGGTGGCGCTTTTTACGCCCGCGACCCTGACCTCGCGAAGAAGGCGCGCGAGTTGGCGTACCACGGACTTGAAAACGCCAGCGCCTACGAAGCCTCCAGGGTCTCCGACCGTTGGTGGGAGCCCAGCGTGCGGGCCTTCGGCCACAGGTTCATCGGCAACGACACGACCGCCGCCATCGGTCTCGTACAACTGCGCAAGCTCTCCGGCTTCGTGGCCCGCCGCCGTGACATCGCCGCGCTCTACGATCAGTTTCTCGCGGACGTCGAGGGAGTGCGGCTGCCGCCGCCGCTGCCGCACGGGCACGCCAGCTCCTACTACTTCTACTGGGTGCAGTTCGACGCGGACATCCGCGACCGGGTCGCCAAGGACCTGCTGGACCACGACATCTTCACCACCTTTCGCTACCCGGCCCTGCACCGCATCCCGGCCTACGCATCCGAGGGACTGTCGCTGCCGGGGGCCGAGGCGGCGGCGGACCGGACCCTGCTGCTGCCCCTCCATCCCGGGCTGAGCAACGCGGAGGTGAGCACCGTCATCGACGCACTGCGCCGGTCGGTCGAGGGCATCCGGGCACCTGGGCGCGGCCCGGTGACTTCCCCTGCGGAGACGGCACGATGAAGGCTCTGGTGCCCTGCGGCAGGTACGGCACCCGCCTGCGCCCCTTCACCCGTTCGATGCCCAAGCAGCTCTTCCCCGTCGCTAACCGGCCGGTGCTCGAACACCTCCCGGGGTACATCCACGCCCGGGGTGTCACCGACATCGTCGTCGGTGCCCAGGGCCGGCCGGTCGCCGAGGCGATCGGCGACGGCAGCCGCCCGGGAGCGAGGATCACCTGCATCGTCCAGCAGACGCCGCTGGGTCTCGCCCACTGTGTGGCACCGGTCCGGTCCTTTCTCGGTGACGACGACTTCCTGATGTACCCGGACGACCATGTCCTGGCCGACGATGTCACCACGGTCGCCGAGGAGTTCGTCGCACCACGTCCGGACGCGCAGGTCACCGTGTGCAAGGTCACCGATCCGCGGGCGTTCGGTGTGGCGAAACTCGATGTCGAGGGGCGGGTTGCACACCTGGTGGAAAATCGGGAGACGCCGAGCAGTGGCCTTTCCCTGATCGGCGTGTACTTCTTCACCCCGGCCATCCACGAGGCCGTGGCCTCACTCGAGTCGAACGCACGAGGCGAGCTGGTGATCACCGATGCCCTGCATCGTATGGTCTCCCACGGCCACAAGGTGCGGCCCAGTGAATACGCCGACCGCTGGAAGGACACCGGCAGCACCGAGGACGTCCTGAACTGCAACCGCCGCCTGCTGAAAATCCTGCGCAGCCACGCGGCGGGACACGTCGGCGCACTCGACTCGCTGCGCGGAACGGTGGTGATCGAGGCCGCGGCGCGGGTGGTGCGCTTTACCGGCTCATCCGGTGACGACACTCGGAGCGAGGTGGTGGCATGAGGTCGCCAGGGGCCGGCGGCAGATGGGCCGGGCATGACGCCCGGACGGAGCGACGGCCGTCGACGCGGGAGCGGCCGCACGCCAGACTCCACGAGAAGGAGCGCCTCAAAGAACGTCGTCCCCACCACGGCCCGGCCGTCCCCGGCGGCGGGCATGATGACGGCCAGGAGCAGTGAGAGGCACATGAGCCAGCACAAAGAGCTGATCCTCAGCGAGACCCGCAAGTACCACATCGATCAACAGGGCGACGGGCGCTTCATCCCCGGTGTCACCGAGATCTGGCCCTCCGGCGCGGCGCTGGACGCCGAGGACCGCGCGGCGCTCGTCGAGGCCGCGCTGGACATGACGATCGCGGCGGGTGCACGCGCACGGCTCTTCGAGTCGCGGTTCGCCAAGCTGCTCGGGCTCCGCAAGGCCCACCTGACCAACTCCGGTTCCTCAGCCAACCTCCTCGCGCTGAGCGCTTTGTGTTCCCCGGTCCTGGGAGAGCGCCGGCTGAGCCCAGGAGACGAGGTGATCACGGTCGCGGCGGGCTTTCCGACCACGGTGAACCCGATCGTGCAGAACGGCCTCGTCCCCGTCTTCGTCGACATCGAACTCGGAACCTACAACACCACCGCCGAGCGGGTCGCAGAGGCAATCGGGCCGAAGACCCGCGCCATCATGATCGCGCACACCCTCGGCAACCCCTTCGAGGTCGCCGAGATCACCCAACTGGCCGAGCAGCACGGCCTTTTTCTGGTCGAGGACAACTGCGACGCGGTCGGCTCGACATACGGCGGCAAGCTCACCGGCACGTTCGGCGACCTGTCCACAGTGAGCTTCTATCCGGCCCACCATCTGACGACGGGCGAGGGTGGCTGCGTCCTCACCTCGAATCTCAGACTGCACCGAGTCGTGGAGTCACTGCGGGACTGGGGCCGGGACTGCTGGTGCGAACCGGGCCGTAACAACACCTGCCTCAAGCGCTTCGACCATCAGATGGGGCGCCTGCCGCACGGCTACGACCACAAGTACATCTTCTCCCACGTGGGTTACAACCTGAAGGGCACCGACCTGCAGGCGGCGCTCGGCCTGAGCCAGCTGGACAAGCTGGACGGCTTCATCGCCGCCCGCCGCCGCAACTGGCGACGGCTGCGCGAAGCCCTGGACGAGGTGCCGCACCTGCGTCTTCCGGAGCCGACGCCGGGCAGCGATCCGAGCTGGTTCGGCTTCACCATCAGTGTGGACCCCAACGCGCCGTTCACCCGGGCCGCCCTGGTGGACTTCCTGGAGAGCCGCAGGATCGGCACCAGGCGTCTCTTCGCGGGCAACCTCACCCGGCAGCCCGCCTACACCGATGTGGCGCACCGGGTGGTGGGCTCTCTGGCCCACAGCGACTTCGTCACCGAGCACACCTTCTGGGTCGGCGTCTATCCGGGCCTGACCGACGAGATGCTTGACTACGTCGTCGCCTCTGTCAAAGAGTTCGTCGGAGGCCGCCGATGACCACATCCCCACCGCTGCAGTTCCGGGAGGACCTGACCCTCCCGGCCCGCCTGGCCGCGTCCGCGGCCGACCGCGGGGCTGGGGCCCAACTGCGGACCGAGCAGTTCCTCTCCTGGTTGGCGGAGCGCCGCCAGGCACACCACTTCATAGTGGAACGCATCCCGCTGTCCGCGCTCGAAGACTGGTCATTCGCCCCGGACACCAGGAATCTGGGGCACCACAGCGGGCGGTTCTTCAGCGTCGAGGGGCTACGCGTGCGAACGAGTCAGGGACCGGTGCGGGAGTGGTACCAGCCCATCATCCAACAGCCCGAGGTGGGCATCCTCGGCATCCTGGCCAAGGAGTTCGACGGAGTCCTGCACTTCCTGATGCAGGCCAAGATGGAGCCCGGAAACCCGAACCTGCTCCAGCTCTCCCCTACCGTGCAGGCCACTCGCAGCAACTACTCGAAGGTGCACCGCGGCGCGGACGTCAAATACATCGACTACTTCACCCAGCCGCGTCAGGGCAGCGTACTGGCCGACGTACTGCAGTCCGAACACGGCTCGTGGTTCTACCGGAAGTTCAACCGGAACATGCTGGTCCGGACCGACGACGAGGTACCGGTCGATGACGACTTCTGCTGGCTGACTCTTGGTCAGCTCGGTGAACTGCTAGGCCTGGACAACGTGGTCAACATGGACGCCCGCACCGTCCTGGCGTGTCTGCCTGTGGCGTCCGCGCAGACCAGGGCACTGCATTCGGACACCGAGTTGCTGTCCTGGTTCACCGGCGAACGCGCCCGGCGCGAGGTCCGCACCGAACTCATCCCGCTGCGCGCCGCGGTGGGATGGGACCGCGACACGTGGGCCATCAGTCACCGGGCCGGCCGCTACTTCCGTGTGGTGGCCGCGGCTGTGGAGGCCACGAACCGCGAGGTGACCGGCTGGACCCAGCCCCTGTTCGAGCCCGTGGCCGAGGGGACGACGGCCTTCCTCACCCGCCGCTTCGACGGAGTGCCGCACGTCCTGGTGCACGCCAGGGCCGAAGGCGGATTCCTGGACACTGTCGAACTCGGGCCCACCCTTCAGTATACCCCGGAGAACTACGCCCATCTCGATGCGGCGGATCACCCGGCCTACGCGGAATTGCTGCTCGACCTGGATCCGTCCCGCATCCGCTACGAGGCCGTCCACTCCGAGGAGGGCGGCCGCTTCCTCAACGCCACCTCCCGATGTCTGTTCATCGACGCCCAGGACATCGGCCCGGACGTACCACCCGGCTACCGCTGGGTCACCCCGGGGCAGCTGAACTCCCTGACGCGCCACGGCCATTACGTCAATGTCCAGGCCCGCACTCTGCTGTCCTGCCTCAACACCGGAGCCGTGGTCCTGTGACGGCCCCACTGCGCGTCGGGGTGCTCGGCTGTGCGGAGTTCGCCCGGCGGCGTATGCTCCCCGCGTTCGACGCGGCGGCGGAGTTCGAGCTGTCCGCCGTCGCCAGTCGCGACCCGCGCCGCGCGGCGGACACCGCGCAGCCGTACGGGTGCCGCGCGGTGCACGGTTACCGCGAACTGCTCACCGACCCCGCGATCGACGCGGTGTACGTGCCGCTGCCCGCTGCCTTGCACGACCACTGGACGGAAGCCGCCCTCGACGCCGGCAAACACGTCCTGGCCGAGAAGCCGCTGACCACCGACCCGGCGCGGACCGACCGTCTGTTCCACCTCGCACGCAGCCGTGCTCTGGCCCTGATGGAGAACGTCCTATTCGTCCACCACACCCAGCACCAGGTGGTGCACGCACTGATTGACGCAGGTGGCATCGGTGAACTGCGCTCACTGTACGCCGAGTTCACCATTCCACGACGTGGCAGCGACGACATTCGCCACTGCCCCGAACTGGGCGGGGGCGCCCTGTGGGACACGGCAGTCTCTCCGGTGCGCGCCGCCCTGCACTTC
>NZ_JAVRFH010000085.1:0-15756 GCF_031845825.1 Streptomyces lancefieldiae
CCCCCCCCCCCCCCCCCCCCCCCCCCCCCCCCCCCCCCCCCCCCCCCCCCCCCCCCCCCCCCCCCCCCCCCCCCCCCCCCCCCCCCCCCCCCCCCCCCCCCCCCCCCCCCCCCCGTTTTTAATGCTACGGCGACCACCGAGAACTACACAGTATACTTCGTCGGCAGCGTCAGCTGTGTATAAGAGACAGTCCGGGGCTGCGCCCCGGAGAAGCGAACACCCGCGCTGCGCGCGGGTGTTGCGCTCCCGCTCCGCGTGAGCGCTGGCGGGTGGCTGCGCCACCCACTCACCGGGCAGGCTTCGCCTGCCCGGTGACGGTCCGTCCGCTGCGCTCCCGGACCGGCGGGACTGCGTCCCGCTTCTGGCCTCCGCTCTGCTCCGGCCAGAGGGTCGGCGGGTCCGCTGCGCTCCCCCGCCTCAACGGTCCTTCCGGCTGCGCCTCCAGAACCGTCGGGGCCCGCTGGCGCGGGCCTGGCTGGCTACGAGGGTGGGGGTGCTCGTTCGTGTGGGTTCCAGTGTAGTGGGTGCATCCGGTAGATGCAGCATGTACTGTTGGCGAAAGCACGGAACACCCCCCAACCATCTGGGAACCTCCCCGGAATTCCGAGAGGAACGACCACAGATGACCGGTCACCATGAATCTACCGGATCCGATCCCGCTCTGAGCAGCGATTCTCTGCGCCGGGTGACGCAATACCAGACGGCGGGCGTGAACGCCCCGTTGAGGCTGTTCGCGCTCCTGGATGCGCAGGGAGTGCCCGCGAGCGAGGCGGACGACCTGGTGGCCGCGCTGGAGACCGGGGCGGTCGCCGGGGCGCAGTGCCAGGTGGTGGAGCTGGACGGGATGGCGCCGGCCTCTCGGGGCTCACTGTTCGCGGACGGCTGGGACGAGGGCGTGAGGGCCGTGAGCGAGGCCCTGGTGGGCATCGCGGACCGGGAATGGATGCGGCGCGGCGGCCGGTCGGCCGGGGCCGCTGAACTGGCCGTACACATCGCGGACGTGAGGCAGCGTGAGCGGGCCGCCTTGGTGCGTCTGGAGGCGTACGTCCGGGAGACGGTGCTGCCGAGCACTCATCCGCACACCACGGCGCGGCGTCGGGTGCTGGAGGCGCTGGGCGAGGCCGGCGGCCTCTGCACGGCGCGGACGAGGAATAGCGACGGGGACGTCATCGTCTGACGCTCGATGCCGGGCACTACGACCCGGACGACAAGCCGCCCTTCAAAGACGGGAAGCCGGGCGGCTGGCACAAGGCGGATGCGTCGATCTGGAACGACCTTGGTGCGGCCTGCATTCCGCACGCGGCCATCTGAAAGACCACGGGAATTCAGGCTCAGGGGAGGCATGGAAATGTCCGCGATTCAGCTCAAGGAACACCAGGTAGACCAGCGGTCCGCGTTTAGGAAGTGGGTGGGGTTTCCTGCAAGGTCATCTGTGCCCCCGCAGGGTGCCCGGGGCACGATCGTGTCAGCGACCGGTTCGGGCAAGACGATCACGGCCGCCGCGTGCGCGCTGGAGTCGTTCGCGGACGGCCGGATCCTCGTGACCGTGCCGACCCTGGACCTGCTCGCGCAGACCGCCCAGGCGTGGCGCCTGGTGGGCCACCGGGCCCCGATGGTCGCGGTGTGTTCGCTGGAGAACGACGCGGTTCTCAACTCGCTGGGGGTGCGCACGACCACCAACCCGATTCAGCTTGCCCTGTGGGCCGGGTCCGGGCCGGTCGTCGTGCTCGCCACGTACGCCTCTCTCGTGGACCGCGAGGATCCCGAGGATCCGACGGGTCGGCGGAAGGTTCGCGGGCCGCTGGAGGCCGCGCTGGCGGGCGGAGAGCGCCTGTATGGCCAGCGCATGGCCCCGTTCGACCTCGCGATCGTGGATGAGGCCCACGGAACTGCCGGTGATCTTGGTCGTCCGTGGGCGGCGATCCACGACAACCAGCGGATCCCGGCGGACTTCCGGCTCTACCTGACCGCGACGCCGCGCATCCTCGCCGCTCCCCGGCCGCAGAAGGGCGCGGAGGGCCAGGAGGTGGAGCTCGCGACCATGGCCGATGACCCGGAGGGGACCTACGGCGCGTGGCTCGCCGAGCTTGGCCTGAGCGAGGCGATCGAGCGCGAAATCCTTGCCGGTTTCGAGATCGACGTGCTGGAGATCCGCGATCCCTCGCCGGTCCTCGGGGAGTCGGAAGAGGCGCGGCGCGGCCGGCGCCTGGCGCTGCTGCAGACCGCTCTCCTGGAACACGCCGCCGCGTACAACCTGCGCACGGTCATGACGTTCCACCAGAAGGTGGAGGAAGCCGCCGCGTTCGCGGCCAAGCTGCCGGAGACAGCGGCCGCGCTGTACGTCAACGACGCCACCGACGAGGACCTGGCCGCCGCCGACAAGCTCCCCGCGTCTTCCATCGACGCGGAGTTCTACGAGCTGGAGGCCGGCCGCCACGTCCCGCCGGACCGCGTCTGGTCGGCCTGGCTGTGCGGCGACCACCTCGTCAGCGAGCGGCGCGAGGTCCTGCACCAGTTCGCCAACGGCATCGACGCAGCCGGACGCCGGGTGCACCGCGCCTTCCTCGCCAGCGTTCGCGTCCTCGGGGAGGGCGTGGACATCACCGGCGAGCGGGGAGTCGACTCGATCTGCTTCGCCGACACCCGCGGCTCCCAGGTCGAGCTCGTGCAGAACATCGGACGGGCGCTGAGGCTCAACCGCGACGGCTCCACCAAGGTCGCCAGGATCATCGTGCCGGTGTTCCTGGAGCCCGGCGAGGACCCGACCGACATGGTCGCCAGCGCCTCGTTCCGCCCCCTTGTCGCGGTCCTCCAGGGCCTGCGCTCGCATGACGAACGGCTCGTCGAGCAGCTCGCCTCCCGCGCCCTCACCAGCGGCAAGCGCAAGGTCCACGTCCGGCGCG
Organism: Streptomyces lancefieldiae; assembly: GCF_031845825.1. Lineage (NCBI taxonomy): Bacteria > Bacillati > Actinomycetota > Actinomycetes > Kitasatosporales > Streptomycetaceae > Streptomyces > Streptomyces lancefieldiae. The sequence continues at coordinate 2,904 of NZ_JAVRFH010000085.1, forward strand.
ACGAGGACGGGCGGATCGTCGGGGCCGGCGGCGAGGACCAGGAGGACGACGACACCCAGGCCGCCACCGAAGCCGCCCTGCTCCACTTCTCCAGCCCACGCGACGCCGCGACCATCGCCGCCTTCCTTCGCACCCGGGTCTACCGGCCCGAGTCCCTGGTCTGGCTGGAGGGCTACCAGGCCCTGCTCCGCTGGCGGAAGGAGAACGAGATCACCGGCCTGTACGCCGTGCCCTACGACGTCGAAGTTGAGGTCGGCGTCACCAAGGACTTCCCCCTCGGGCGCTGGGTCCACCAGCAGCGGAAGGCGCTGCGGGCCGGGGAACTGGAGGAACGGCGCAAGACCCTGCTGGACGCACCGGAAGCTGGCATGGTCTGGGAGCCGGGCGAGGAAGCGTGGGAGAACAAGCTCGCCGCGCTCCGGTCCTACCGGCGGGCCACCGGACACCTCGCACCCCGCCAGGACGCCATCTGGGACGACCCCACCGGCACCGGCCGCGTTCCGGTCGGCCAGCACATGGCCAACCTCCGCCGCAAAGGCACAAAGAACGGGCTCGGGAAGAACGAGGACACCGCGACCACCCGGGCCGCACAGCTCGCCGAAATCGACAAGGACTGGAACTGCCCCTGGCCGCTGGACTGGCAACGCCACTACCGCATCCTCGCCGACCTCGTCGACGCCGACGGCATCCTGCCGACCATCGAGCCCGGGGTCACCTTCGACGGCGACGACATCGGACGATGGCTCCAGCAGCAGCGCAAGCCGGGCACCTGGAAGCTGCTGTCGACCGAGCAGCAGGAACGGCTGTCGAAGCTGGGCGTGCAGCCCACTGAGACGCCGTCTCCCGCCCCAGCAGTCGCACGCACGACGAAGAGCCCGACCAAGGCACAGGCAGCATTCCAGCGCGGCCTCGCGGCCCTCACCCAGTGGGTCGAGCGGGAAGGCGCGGACCGGCCCGTACCGAGGGGACACAGCGAACAGATCACGGTCGACGGCGAGACGGAGCCGGTGACCGTGAAACTGGGCGTATGGATCTCCAACACGAAATCCAGGAGGGACCGGCTGGACGCCGACCAGCAGGCCGCCCTCGCGGAGCTGGGCATGGACTGGGCGAAGCCGGTGACAATCCCCCAGACCACCCCAAGCCTCTGACCGCCTTCCTGCGCCATGGCCTCTTGAGGGCCCGGGGCCTGGTGCTGTGTGTGCGCCGGGCGGTCAGGGCCCTCGGTCAGGATCGGGGCGACCAGTAGCGACTACTCCGAGACCTCGGCCTCCCCCGGACGGCGTTGACCCGGACCATTCGGGTGATTGCCGAGATCGAGATCATCCGCAGGAGTGAACGCGGCTGGAACCGGCGCCGGCGGCCGGGTCGGATGAGGGTGCCCGGCGTTCCGCCGGACTTTAACTTTGCCCAGGAAAGGCACGATTCCCATGCGCATGCGTACCAAGCTGATCCTTGCCGGTCTCGGCGTTGCCACCGCCGGCGCCACTGTCGGCGGGATCGCGGTGGCCGCCGACACCACCAGCACCGTCAGGGCCCCCCACGCCCAGGCCGCGGCCTCGGTCGGCCCGAGCGGCGCCGTCGTCCAGAAGACCAACACCATCGCCTCGGTCAGCAAGACCGGCACCGGCGCGTACTGCGTCGTACTGGCCTCGGACGTCGACGCGGCCAGGGCCGTCCCCGCCGCCACTCTGAGTACCGCCGCCGCCTGGGGCAGCGAGGTCCGCGTGTCCCGCAACAGCGGCGCCTGCGCGGCCAACTCGATCCGCGTGACCACCGGCACCAATGGTGCGGCGGCGGACCAGCCGTTCTACCTGGTCATCTCGTAACGGTCAGAGCCTGCACTGTCCCGTCCGGGAGCCCGGACGGGACACGCACCGGACCTCACCGCGAAGCCGCCGTCCGCGCGGGCCAGCAGGACCGGCGGGGAAACGCCGTAGGCGGGCGGCCGAAGGGCGCGGACCGGCCGGTGCCCCGCGGGCACGCCGAGGAGATCACCGTCGACGGCGAGGCGGAGCCGGTGGTCGTCAAGCTGGGCGTATGGATTTCGAACACCAAATCGAGGAGGGACCGGCTGGACGCCGACCAGCTCGCCGCCCTCGCCGAGCTGGGCATGGACTGGGCAAGACCGGTGACCGTCCCGCAGGCCGTCCCGGACAGCCTCTGACCGCCTTCTTGCGCCATGACCTGACCCCGGGCCTCTCAGAAGCCGTATCTCAACCGAACGTGATCCATTGATTTCTGCTGGTCAGGCATGGTTTTGCTTGGGGTGAGGGAGGCATGCGGCGTCTTGTATCCGCTTCATGACCGAGGGGTGCGAGGTGGCGTCGGTGCTGGGAATTCTGGAGGAGCGGGAGGCGGCTGCCCGGGTGCGGGCGGAGGGCCTGCGGGAGGAAGCCGCGCGGTTGGCTGAGGTGTTGGAGGCCGCGGAAATCGAGCTGGACCGGCGGTGATCGCGCGGGAGGAGCTGGTCGAAGCCCTGGCCTTGTCCGCCGCCGAGACGACTGCCGTGACCGAGGCGGAGCAGGAAACGGTGCCCTCGCCGGGGCCGGGGTCGGTGGTGCCGCCCTGGCGGGACGGGCTGCCGGGGACCGTGCTCGCGCCTGACTACCAGCGGATTCTGAGCGTGTTGGAGGAGCGGCGGTCCGCGGGCAAGGGACCGGTGAAGGCCAAGGAGATCGCGGCGGAGCTGGACCTTGGGACGACGCCGGCGAAGGTCGAGGGGGTGCGGTCGAAGGCCCGGCGCCTGGCGGAGCGCGGGTGGCTCCTGCTGGATGCGTCGGGGATGTTCAGTGCCGGTCGGCGGCCCGTGGCCGTCCCAGACACCGGCTCATCCGCGTGACCATCGACCACAGGGTCAGCGCCTCGCTGGTGGCGGGCAGGGTCTCGTAGTTTCGGGCCAGACGGCGGAAGTTCATCAACCAGGCGAACGTGCGCTCTGCCACCCACCGCCTCGGCAGCACCACGAACCCTGTCATGTCGTCGGTGCTCTTGACGATCTCCAACGTCAGGGCGAGTTTGTTCCGGCACCAGCCGACGAGGCCGCCGGTGTAGCCGCCGTCGGCCCACACCAGGACGATGTCGCGGTGCAGGGCATGCAGCCGGGCCAGCAGGCCCACCGCGGCGTCCCGGTCGCCGATGTTCGCGGCGGTGACCGCGACGGCCAGGAGCAGGCCGAGGGTGTCGGTCACGATGTGCCTTTTGCGGCCCGGCACCTTCTTCCCGCCGTCGTAGCCGCGTGAGGCGGCCGGCACCATCGCGGCGGCCCGCACCGACTGCGCGTCGATGATCCCCGCCGTGGGCTCGGCCTCGCGGCCCTCGCGTTCACGGACCTTCCCGCGCAGCCGGTCGTGGAACTCGGCGATCAGCCCGTGCTCACGCCAGCGCCGAAAGAAGGCGTAAACCCGGCCCCAATCGGGAAAGTCCGCAGGCATCGCCCGCCACGAGATCCCGCCCGCGACCAGGTAACGGATCGCATCCAGCAGCTGCCGGTGACAGTAGCCCTCAGGCTGTCCGCCCCGCCCTTGAAGCCAGGCCGGCACCGGCAGCAACGGCCGCACGGCCGCCCACTCCTCGTCCGTCATGTCCGACGGGTAACGGCGCACCCGGTCGGGATGGTCGGCCGCGTTGCCGTACACGTGCGCGAAACAATCACACGATGGGGCAGCCGAGTTGAACTGGACGGGCTCGGACACGTACAACAAGGACACCAGGGCCTCCCGGCACTGCTCGGTCAGATTCGCATCCCCGAGCTACCGAGAGGCCCTGTCTTCCTGCGCGTACAACGGGAAGATCACCCGAGTGGGAAGCCTGTTCGACCCGCACCTCCCATGATCGGTTGAGATACGGCTTCTCAGTCGTGCTGCGGAACGTCCCAACCGCCGCATTCGACTTCCACTCCGCCGTCGACCCGGCACTCCTTCACCTCAAACGGGTCGTAGAAGTCGACGGTCCCACGCTGCTGAGACCACGTCTGGGATACCGATTTTTGGTATCCCGAGGCGGTGAGAGGCCCGTGGGCGCCGCTGAAGCCCCCCCACGCCCAGCGCCAGCGGAAGTAGACGCGACCACTGGCACCGTCCGACTGCGAGTCGGTGATCGTCACCGTCACGTTGGTGGTTTGTTGGCCGCCGCCGTCCTCGCCGAGCCAGATACTGCCGTGCGCCCACGCCCCCACCACATCGGCCTGTGTACCCGTGGCATTCCACGCAGTGGCAGCCTGCGCGGTGCCCGCAGAGGAGAACATCCCCGCTACCGCCAGAGCACCGCTGGTCAAGGCGAGCGCCCACTTGCGCGAAGACCTCCGCTGCTTCCTTATCACGCTGGTTCCCCCTCCTGAAAGACCCGGGCCAGACTGGCCCTGGGCAGTCGACATCGATCGCCGCCGTCGGCATCATTCGATGGGATCCGGCCCCCACTCGACGTGCAGGCCGGCCCCGGTCTAGCTGCCGCGGTCACCACCAGAATGCCGAGTGCGATGGCACTCGGCCTTGTTCATCTGCGCACGGATGTTGGCGATTCGCGCACGCCTTGGATGGCAGATTGGAAGGGGCTTCCACCTTCATCGTGGACACCGGCTGTCATGCAGCGATGGCCAGCGTAGTTGATCTCTGTTCGAAGGCGACCGGTGTGAGGTAGCCGATCGTGGAGTGCCTGCGCCGGTGGTTGTAGAAGCCGAGCCAGCGGAAGACGGCGAGCCGGGCGGCTCGTGCGGTCGGCCAGCCGCGCCGACCGGGCAGGATCTCCCGCTTGAGCGAGGCGAAGAACGACTCCGCGGCGGCGTTGTCCGCCGAGGTGCCGACCGCTCCCATGGACCGGAGGATCCCGGCTCGGTAACAGGCGTCGGCGAATGCCTTCGACCCGTACTGGGCGAGTTCAACCGGTCGTTGCAACACCGGGCTGCAGTAGTGAGCGTAGCTGCTCCTCGAAGACCTCGGCCGGGGTCTTCCAGCCGAGGATCTTGCGGGGTCGGTTATTGATCGCCAGGGCGACGGCTTCGAGGTCCTTGGCGGACCACCGGGACAGGTCGGTGCCCTTCGGGAAGTACTGACGCAGCAGCCCGTTCGTGTTCTCGTTCGTAGGTCGCTGCCAGGGCGAGTGCGGATCGGCGAAGAACACCTTCGTCCCGGTCTCGAGCGCGAACTGGGCATGCCCGGAGAGTTCCTTCCCGCGGTCCCAGGTCAGTGTCTTGCGCAGCTGCTCGGGTAGCTTCGTCATCGACACCGTCAGGGCAGTGTTCATCGCGACGGCGCCGTAACCGCCCAACGCCGGGCCGTTCTTCACGGGCGGCACCTCGCCCCAGCCCTCCATCCTCGGCAGATGCACCAGGAGGGTGGATCGGCTGCTGCGCTCGACGAGCGTGCCGATCGCGGACCGGCCCGTCCCGATGATCAGATCGCCTTCCCAATGCCCCGGGACCGCGCGGTCTGCGGCCTCTGCAGGACGTTCACTGAGGACGACATCCGCGGTGACATGCCCTTGCGGCTTGTTCCGTGACCTTGACCGAGGCTCTCGAAGCGCCCGCCCGGTGCGCAGGCAGGCGACCAGCTCACGCCTGAGCGCACCACGGCCCTCGATGAACAACGACTGGTAGATCGCCTCGTGGCTGATGCGCATGGACTCATCCTCGGGGAAGTCGGCCTTCAACCGGTGCGAGATCTGTTCCGGGCTCCATGCTGTCGCCCACCGCCTGTCTTGCCGGTGCGGCTTGTTCAGCCCTTTCCATGGAGGCGTCTGCGGTCCTGCGGCAACCGTCCCGTCAGGCCGGTGAACGTTCCCCGACAACCTCTGCTGAACGTACTCACGCAACCGGTCGTTGCCCAGGAGCTTCGCGCTCTTCGGGCGCTTGGCCGCCTGCTGAGCCTTCCACTGGGCGACTGTCGCGCGGTACTCCTGCTTGCCGCTGCGTGTGGCGGCGTTGCGGCGCAGTTCGCGAGAGATTGTCCCGGGGTCACGCCCCAGGGCCCGGGCGATCTCGCGCACGCCCTTGCTCATCGCCCTGAGGATCGCGATCTCCTCGCGTTCCTCGAACGTCAGGTACCGGCCCGAGGGCTCGGCCAACGAGATCGGAGGCATGCCGCCAGCGTGTCGAAACCACCTCGCACCCACCGGCCACGACACGCCGACCGCCAGCGACGCCTCGGCCGTCGTGACCCCCGTGGCGATCAGTCGCCAGAACTGGCGCTGCACGACCCGAGACGGATCAGGCCGCCCCGGCGAGCGCATCGCCGGCCGCAACGCACGGTCAGCGCGCCACTGCCGACGCCGCCCCTCCGGAATATCACTGGTCTTCAAACTCCAGTCCGCCGTGGCCACGTCGCACACCTCCGAGATCAGGGTGTTGCGACGACCAGTTGAATCCACCCTGAGCCCCGTGATCGCTGTGAAAAATGACGCCGCCCACCTGCCCGCCGCGGGTTCGGATGGCCGCGTTGAGCGCGTCAGTGACGAGTTCGGCCCGCATGTGATCGGCCATCGACCAGCCCAGCAGGCGGCGGGAGAACACGTCGATGACGGTGGCCGGATACAGGAACCTCCCGTCGGCGATGGGCAGGTAGGTGATGTCGCCGACCCAGGCCCGGTCGGGGGCGGGTGCGGTGAAGTTGCGCCGCAGCAGGTCGGGCACCGCCTGGGCGGCGGGGTCCGGGATCGTAGTGCGGTGTCGCCGTCGCAACATCCGTTGCTGAATGCCGTGTTGGCGCATGAGCCGCTCGATACGCTTGCGGTTCACCATCACACCGCCTGCGCGGAGTTCGGCGGTGATCCGCTTGGCTCCGTACGTCTTCCCGGACTCGGTGTGGACCGTGCGTATTCGTCGGGTGAGTGCGGCGTCCGCGGCCTTCTTCGCGGCTCGGTCCGGGGCGGTCTTCAGCCACCGGTAGAACCCGGACCTCGACAGGTTCAGCACGGTGCACAGCCGCTTCACGCCGAAGGCGCCGCGGTGGTCGGCAACGAACTCGAAGCGGCTCACCAGTTCGTCTCGCCCGCAAAATACTTGGCCGCCCGGCGCAGGATGTCGCGTTCCATCTCCAGCTCGCGGACCTGCTTGCGCAAGGCCGCGATCTCCGCGTCCTTCGTGGACTGCGCGACCGCCTCGGGCCGCTCGGCATGCTCCGCGGTCTTGATCCACTGCCGCAGCGTCTCGTGGTTCACGCCCAGCTCAGCGGCGACGCGCGAGACGGGCCGGCCCGATGAACGGGCCAGTGCCACCGCGTCGGATCGGAACTCCGCCGAGTACTTATAGGTCCCCACCTGGGACTCCTCTCCCTGGACTCAAGATCCAGTGTCGAGGTGTCCACGATCAAGGTGGAAGGCCCAGGGGCACCTCCAGGTCCCCAGGAAGTGGGTTGAACGGATCATCGGCGAGGACCAGGAGGAACGGGAGCACAAGCTGGGTGCCTGGATCGGGAACCAGCGCTCCCGGGCTGCGACGCTGACGCCGGAGCGGATGGAGCTGCTGTCCGCAATCGGGATGCGGTGGTCGTGACCAAGTACCGGGCAGCGGGGCCGGACAGGGTGTTCTTGTCCGGCCCCGCTGCGGTTTGTCAGTCGCTGGCTTCCTCTTCCGTGGGCGCGTCTTCAGGCGTCCCGTCACCGGGTTCGATTGGGGTTGTGGGGACGAGCCTGTCTGTGTCGGACAGTTCCAGTGGCCGGTGAATGCCGTCGATCGGAGGCGAGTCGTTGTCGGTGACGATGATCTGCAGGCGGTCGACGTGTTCGGTGGCGGTGCGCAGGAGGCTGGCGTACATCTTGCGCAGGCGTTCAAGGTCGACGCCTTCGTGGCCGACGTTGCTGCTGATGCCGTCGATGATCAGAAGGTTGGGCAGGGGGATGTCGGGGTCGTTGAGCGCTACGTGTTGGTGTGCGAGGACGTGGGCGACGTTCACCAGTACCTCAACGCCTTGTGACTGCAGGTCGGCGAAGGGACGGCCGTCCACGACGGGCATGTAGGTCTTCCTGTTGATGTAGGAACCCGGCTCGTCGTCGAAGCGCGGAGCGTCGAAGCTGCGGAGGGCGGCTTCGAAAGCGTCGTCGAGTTTCTGCAGGCGTTCGCTGACGGCCTTGTTGCTGTGGCGGGTGGCGTCAATTCTGCTGTTGAGGTCCTCTTGTTCGCGTTCCAGTTCCGCGACGCGTTCGGCCTGCCCTGCCAGCCGGTCGTGGAGGGCCAAACTGTCGTCCAGGCGTGCGAGGCGCTCCTCGAGCTGCGCTTGCCTGGCCGCGATGCTTCGGATGCGGTCTGCCTGGTCGGTGATGTAGGTGGAGGTCGCTCGGTCCAGTTGTGCACCGAGTTCTGTCCGGTGCCGGGTCTGGTCAGTCACGGCTGCCTGGAGCTTTGCGAGGCGGTGGGTGCTCCGGTCGATGAGCTCTTCGGTCTCGGTTACCTGCTCGATGACCCGGTCTTGTTCCGCGGCGAGGGAGGATGGTGCCGGCAGGTTGGGTGGGGTCTGCAGGCACAGGCGGCAGCTGTTTTCATCGCCCCTGTCTGATACGCCGGCTCCGCAGCGGGGGCAGGTGTGGAACTCGAAGTCGTTGAGGAGCCGCTCGGCGACCAAGGCACGGGTGAGCCGGCGGCTCTGGGCAACAAGTTGTCCGTGCAGTTCGCGGAGATGGTTGACGGAAACGGCTTCTGCCTCGGCTGCGGTGGCGGCCCGGGCGATCTCTGCTTCCGTCTCGGCGATCCGTCGGCGGAGTTTTGTGGTGGTCGGCTCGTTGGGAATGCTGCCCGCGAGGCGGACGTCGGCCTGGCGGGCTTGGGTGAGCTCCTGCTCGGTCGCTAGGCGCTCGACTTCTAGCTGAGCGCGGGAGGCGAAGGCGGTGCTCTGGAGGATCCGTTCCAGGGTGCTCGCATCTGCGGTGAGAGCTGCCAGCTCTGTGGTGACCTCACGTAGACGGTCCCGTAGTCCGGCCGCCTCGGGATCGTAGAGGCCGTAGAGGATCTCGAAGACGTACTTGCGCTTGATGTTCTTGGAGTAGTTGTCCGGGGTTCCGAAGACGGAGGAGTCGATCTCCTTCTGCCTCAGGACGCAGTACATGAGGTAATCGCTGATGGTGACGGGAACCAGAGGGCTCCGGTCGTCATTGGGAGCCCGCGGGACGCTCAGGCGAGGCAGCTCGAGCACGTCACGCCACCAGTCACGGAAGGTTGCGTCGTACCCGGCCCGGAGCTGGCTGGCGGGCAACCGCCAGACTTCACCACGGCCGTCGACTTCGGCGATCTCCACCATGGCGTTCGCGGTGGTGACCAGGGGGCGGACGATGCGGAACCTGCGGTCCCCGACCAGCACGGTGCCGGCGATGGTCCGTCCTCGGAGTTCGGGAACGACGCTCACGTCCGCGCCCAGGAGGGCTCGGAGGCAGCTGACGGTGGCGGTCTTGCCGCCGCTCATAGAACCGACGATCGCGTTCATGCCGGGTTCGAAGCGGATCGTGCGGCTGGTGCCGACCAGGGTGATCTCTTCGATACGCAGTCTCATAGGTGGGTCCCCCAGTCCGCCTCGACGATGTCGGGGAACGTCTCGTAGATCAGATTCTTCAAGGTGACGCCGGACAGATTGAAGTGCCGGCGCAGTAGCACGGCCCGGTCGCGTACCGGGCGCCAGCTCTCGCTTTCGGCGAGAGCCTGCGCCACGTGATGCCCGGCGGGGGTTGTGCAGTAGGTCGCGATGGCGTCCTCGTGTTTGGGCTCGATGAGTCCTTTACCGGTGAGGGCGCCGAGCAGCGCATAGTAGGCGGGATCCCATGGCCCGTACCTGTAACGGATCATGCTCTGCTCGATCGTTCCGGTCAGCCACGGGTTGTCGCCTACGTCGACGTTGGGCCGTCGAACAGCCATGAGCGTGTTGAAGCGGTCCGGGTAGCGCAACAGGAAGTCGAGCTTGGCCAGCTTCATACGCCCTTCGATGCCCTTGCTCGCCTTGGTTTCGGAGAAGACATCGATGAGGAGCAGCAGGCGAGCTTGGGCGTCGGCCGAGGGCGGCCTTGTGGACGGCACAGCGGCGGTAGGTGCGGTAACACTAGGAGGCATCTCGGTCGCTCCCCCAGTCGAACTTGCATTCGTCCGAGATCGCGCATGCCCTGCCCATCAGGAGTACGCCGTCCTGGGCGTAGAGAGGATGGCGGTCGTACGTGCCGGGGCTGGCATCGAGGAGGCGTTGGAGCTCGTCAAAGATGGCGTCCGCAGGATGGGGCTGTCCTCTGTGGGCGCGGCCGGTGCGGCGGGCCAGCAAGAGCAGACGCTGGTCGAGGTCGGTCTCGATGGCTTGGTCGCCTGGCCAAGCTCCCAGAGCCTGCTCCCTGAAGCGATGTCGCTCGGCTTGGGCGCGAAGCATCTGCGCATCCTCGATGACCTCCGTGGAGGCTGCGCCCGCGCGGAGCTTGCGAACAAGCGCGGTCTCTGGACCATGCAGTTGCTGGGACAGGTCTTCCAGCAGAACGTGGTCGGGACGGGTCAGGCGCTGCCGTACGTCGGCAACCGCCGCCGCGGTGAGGCGTTTGTTCAGCACGGCCGGCGGCGGATTGTCGAGAACCAAGAGCTCCGTCCACCGGGCTACGGGAAGACCTTGGGTGGCATCGCGGGTACGCCGAAGCAACTCGTCGTAGAGAGCGTCGATCATCGCCATGGGGAGCCCTGAGCCGAGGTCGGCCAGAACTCGAGTGTTGCGCAGATCGACTTCGCCGCGTCGTGGCAGCGGCCTGATACGCACCAGGGGAAGGAAATCAGCGAGTGCGTCCTCTTGGACTTTCAGGTGCGTCGCGACCCGTTTGCGGCAGGCTGCGTTGCCCCCGCCTTGCCCCTTGGACAGGGCCACGACTGCATCGTCGGCTGGGTCGAGATGGCCCTCGAGGCCGGCGGTCAGCTGATAGGTCAGTCCAGTGCCCACCACGGTTCCGTGCGTGCGCCACAAGCTCTTGAGAGGGCCACTCTTGAGCACGTCCGTGAGCGTCCAGGGCTCGACGGCATCCCTCGTTTTGATCTGCTGGAAATCCCAGAACACATCGTCAGGACATCGAGGGTCGCCTTTGCGGGCGACGGTTACGTCCTCGATGTGCTCACAGGTCACGTGGGTGACTGTGCCGCCCGCGAGCATCTCCAGCACTGCTTGCACGGAGATGTGTATCTGATATTCGAACCGCCGTACCGTGACCGACCCCGAGTCATCCAGTGCTTCAGTCTCAATTGGATCGCCCATCGGCCCCCCCATCTCGTTACTCCCCAAGCACGCAGCGTAAGGGGTCTGTGATCACTAGTCGACAGCCGGGGAGATCCGGTCCGCTGTGCACAGAAGAGCCTGAGGCACGAAAGCCCGCCGCCAGCTCCTTCGCTGCACCGACCACTTCACTGCTCACACGCGTGGTAAGTGCGGCCCGATCCCCTATCAGCCTCACCTATCAGCAGGCCCATTCACCTGGAAAAACAGGGAGTGGACCTATCAGGGTCACGGCCGGACTCACCATGGTGACTTGCACTCGCCAGCCGCACGCCGTCCGGCTCGTGCAGGCGGCCCGTACGGACAGGCGGAGCGGGAAGGGAGGGGCGGCCCGGTGGTACTGCTCCCAGAACGCGCTGGACACCGGGCCTCGCCCGCGCACGCCATATCGGCGCGGGCTGTGCCCGACCCTACCCGGGCGCGGCGGGGCCGGGACCAAGAGGGCGGCGGTGTGCGGTGCTCACCCCGCACACCTCCCCTGCCCTGCCAGAGCGTCGGAGCTCTCCGGCGACCGGGGAACCGCCCTGCGCCGCCGTCTCCCCCGCGCGAGGCGGGCGGGGCCGGCCATGGGCCTGGTGGGCGAGGAGTGTCCCAGTCGGCGGGCGGGGCGGTGGAGTGACCCAAGTGATGACCCTTGCAGGTCACAGCGGTGCGGGCGGCGGCTTGGTAAGGCCGGTGGTAAGCGTGGTGGTAAGTGGAGGTCGGTGTGGTGAGTGCCGTCGGCGGTACTCACCACACCGACCGGTCAGGGGACGGAGAGCCCGTCGCCACCAGGGCGCCGTCACCGTCCCGCAGGGCATTACGGAGGGTCGGCTCCGGTGAGGGGTGGAGCGGCCGGCCTTCGAGGTAGAGGGCCCGCCTGGCTGGCTCAGAACCCTGTGGCACGCGCTGCCACGGCCCTGGGAGTAGCCGCCACGGCCGGGCAGGACGTCCTGCCCGGCCGTGCTCTCCGTCCGGACGTCAGCCGCGGAAGCGGGAGAGCCAGGCACCGCCGGCCTTCTGCTCGGGCACGGCCTGGTCGTGCTCCTGGTGCTCGGGCCCGGCCTGCGCAGCTTCCCGTTCGGCGGTGACGGCACGCTGCTTGCAGTCGTCGCACAGGTGCGGGTGGGTCTCGCGCGGGGCGCTCCACCCGGCGGGCTCGATGGCCTTCCACCGTTCGTCGGTGAACCGGGTGCCGCAGTCGGCGCACACCGGACGGCTGGCCTCCCGCTCGGCCTTGTGCTGTGCGGCGATGCGGCGCAGCTCCTCCTGGTGCTCCCGGTGGCGGGCGGCGTACTCGGTTTGCTGGCGGGCGTCGTGGGCTTCGCGGCGCGGGTTGCCGATCGCCTCGAGGAGGGTCTGGTGGTGCGGTCGGCCGAAGCGCCGGAAGACCGCTCCGGCCGGGCCGTGCTCCTTCAGCTGCTTCATGCCGGTGACGACGATGGGCAGCTTGCCGTCGTACATGTGGAAGCCGCCCTCGTACCAGGTGCCCTTCCAGTGCCGCTCGGTCAGCTCGGCCAGTTGCGCGATGACGGTGCCCGGGTTGCGCGGGCCGATCCGGTTGAAGACGAGCAGCAGCGGGGGGTGCGGCTGGTCGCTGTGGCGGCCGTCGGGCACCCACCAGCGGGTGCGCCACATCGGCCGCTCCTTGCCGTCGACGTCCTTCA
>NZ_JAVRFH010000086.1:0-15273 GCF_031845825.1 Streptomyces lancefieldiae
AACCCGGAAGCTAAGCCTTACAGCGCCGATGGTACTGCAGGGGGGACCCTGTGGGAGAGTAGGACGCCGCCGAACAATTATTGATAAGGGAAACCCCGCACCGTTCCGGTGCGGGGTTTTCTGCGTTCTCGGGGCAGTTTCAGGAAAGCGGAGGGAGCGGGGCCCTTCGGCCCCCTCCCTCACAGACGCCCCGCCGTCTTCAGTTCCAGATAGGCGTCCGCCAGCGCCGGGGCCAGTTCGTCAGGGGTCGCGTCGACGACCGTGACGCCGTGCCGACGGAGTTGTCCTGCGGTGCGATGGCGTTCCGCCTGGGCCTGAGCGGCTGCTGCGGCCTCATAGACGCCCTCTGTGTCCCCGCGAGCCTTGGCCATGCGCGCAATGTACGGGTCGGCCACTGATGCCAGCAGAACGGTGTGGCGCTGTGTCAGTTGCGGCAGGACAGGGAGTAGGCCCTCTTCGACGGGAGCCGCGTCGAGTGTCGTGAACAGCACGAGCAAGGAGCGGCGAGGGGCCGACCGGAGGGCAGTGGCGGTGAGACCGCGTGCGTCGGTCTCCACGAGTTCCGGCTCCAGCGCCGCCATCGTGTTGACCAGGGACGGGAGCACGTCGCCTGCCGTGCGGCCCTGTACGAGCGCGCGTACCCGGCGGTCGTACGCGAGGAGGTCGACGCGGTCGCCGGCGCGGGAGGCCAGGGCGGCCAGGAGCAGGGCTGCGTCCATGGAGGCGTCGAGGCGGGGGGCGTCCCCCACACGGCCGGCCGAGGTGCGGCCGGTGTCGAGGACGATCATGATGTGCCGGTCGCGTTCGGGGCGCCAGGTGCGTACGGCGACGGTGGAGTGCCGGGCCGTCGCACGCCAGTCGATGGAACGGGTGTCGTCGCCGGGAACGTACTCGCGCAGGCTGTCGAACTCCGTTCCCTCCCCGCGGGTGAGGACGCTGGTGCGGCCGTCGAGTTCGCGAAGGCGGGACAGCTTGGAGGGCAGATGCTTGCGGCTGGTGAACGGTGGCAGGACGCGTACCGTCCAAGGGACCTTGTGGGTGCCCTGGCGGGCGAAGAGGCCCAAGGGGCCGTACGAGCGGATCGTGACGCGGTCCGCTTGGCGGTCGCCGCGGCGGATCGGCCGTAGGCGGGTGGTCACGCGTCGTCGCTCGCCGGCGGGCACGGTCACGCCGTGCCGGGAGGCCGCCGTCTCCGTGCCGGGCTGCCAGCTGCTGGGCGCCCATGCGTCGCGGAGGTGGGCGCGCAGCGGGCGGCTGGACGGGTTGGTGACCGTCAGAGTGACGTCTGCGGTGTCGCCCAGGCGCGTGGAGGTGTCACCGGAGCGGGACAGGCGCAGGCGTCGCACCGGGGCGGCCAGGGCGAAGTCCCAGGCGCAGGCCGCGGCCAGCGGGGCGTTGACCGCGAGGATGCCCGTCCAGCCGGGATCCCAGATGCCGATGGGGACCGAGCCCAGGGCCGCGAGGAGCGCGGCGCGTCCGGTGAGTGCCATCAGCGGGGGACGGGGACGTGGGCGAGGATCGCGTTGATGACGGAATCGGCGGTCACGCCTTCCATCTCGGCCTCCGGGCGGAGCTGCACGCGGTGGCGGAGGGTGGGGAGTGCGAGGGCCTTCACGTCGTCGGGGGTGACGTAGTCGCGGCCCGTCAGCCAGGCCCACGCGCGGGACGTCGAGAGCAGCGCTGTGGCACCGCGTGGGGAGACGCCGAGGGTGAGGGACGGCGAGTCGCGGGTGGCACGGCAGATGTCGACGACGTAGGCCGTGATCTCGGGGGAGATCGTCGTCTTGGCCACCTCGGTGCGGGCAGCCTCCAGGTCGGCGGCGCTCGCCACGGGGCGTACGCCGGCGGCGTGCAGGTCGCGCGGGTCGAAGCCGGAGGCATGGCGGGTGAGGACGTCGATCTCGTCCTGGCGGGAGGGGAGGGGGACGGTGAGTTTGAGGAGGAAGCGGTCCAGCTGGGCTTCCGGGAGGGGGTAGGTGCCCTCGTACTCGACCGGGTTCTGGGTGGCCGCGACCAGGAACGGCTCGGGGAGCGGTCGGGGGGTGCCGTCGACCGTCACCTGGCGTTCCTCCATGGCTTCCAGGAGGGACGACTGGGTCTTCGGGGGCGTGCGGTTGATCTCGTCGGCGAGCAGCAGGTTGGTGAAGGCCGGGCCGGGCTGGAAGGAGAACTCGGCGGTGCGGGCGTCGTAGACCAGGGAGCCGGTGACGTCGCTCGGCATCAGGTCGGGGGTGAACTGGACGCGCTTCGTGTCGAGCTCCGTGGCTGCGGCGAGGGCGCGGACGAGGAGAGTCTTGGCGACTCCGGGGACGCCCTCGAGGAGGACGTGGCCGCGGCAGAGGAGCGCTACGACAAGGCCGGTCACGGCGGCGTCCTGGCCGACCACGGCCTTGGCGATCTCGGCGCGCAGGGCCTCCAGGGCGGCGCGGGCATTGCCCGGGTCCCCGGTCTGCCCGGCGTTGTCAGTGGTCGGGTCCATCATGGACGGCGTACCTCTCTTTCGAGGGCGTCGAGTTGGTCGGCGAGAGCGATGAGTGCCGCGTCGTCGCTGGGCGGCGGGCCGAAGAGGAGCGTGTGCAGGGACTGTCCGTCGCCGTGGAGGTGGGCGGCCAGGGCGGGGAGCAGGGTCTCGGGCGTGTGCGCCTGGGCGACGGGGACGCCTACGAGGGGGGAGAGGCGGGTGCGGGTGGCGGAGCGAAGAGCGGCGGCCGCGCGGTCGCGGGCGTTCGCTTTCCGGTAGAGGCGGGCGCGGCCTTCGACGGTTTCGGAGGCCCGGATCGCCACGGGGAGTCTTTCGTGCACCAGGGGGCCGAGTCGGCGTGCCCGCCACAGGGCCGCGAGGGCCGCGGCGATGAAGAGCTGCAGGGTGCCCCAGAGCCAGCCGGAGGGGAGCAGGTCGAAGAAGCCGCGTTCGTCGTCCGGGGCGGTGGTGTCGGACAGTGAGGGGAGGTACCAGACCAGATGGGTGCGGGAGCCGAGGAGTTGGAGGGCGAGCGAGGCGTTGCCGTGCTCGTCGAGGCGGTCGTTGTAGAGGATGTCGGGCGCGCCGAGGACGACGGTGTCGGCCGGGGCGGACTCCAGGACCGTCTCGCCGGACGGCTCGGGGATGCGCAGCAGGGTGGCCAGACGCCGGCTGGGGTAGCAGGCGTCGGCGGCGATGTGGCCGCTGCTGTAGCGGATGCCGCCGGTGTCGGCGGTGCCCGCGCGGCGGGCGGCGGGCAGGTCGCATCCGGGGGCCAGCGTCGAGTCGGAGCTGACCGCGGGGTCGGCGGTGACGCCGGGGACGAGTCGTTCGACTGCGGGGCCGCCGGGGGCCACGAGGACCGTGCGGCCACCGGAGCCGGTGGTCGTGGAGCGCAGTCGTGTCTGCTGGCGCTCGGTCAGGCGGTCGGGGACGGCGACCAGCAGGGTCGTGTCCGGGCCGGCCGCGGCGCGTGCTTCGTCCAGGGTGGTGACCACGCGTGTGGACACGTTCCGGTCGGCGAGGAGTTCGGCGACGGCCCGGCTGCCGTAGGGGTCGGCGGAGCGCGGGTCGAGTTCACCGTGGCGGGCGTCGGAGCGTACGACGGCGATCGCGACGGCGCCGACGAGCAGCAGGACGAGCGCGAGCGTGATGCCTCGTGCGCGTGTCCACGCCTGGCGGGGGGTGGGCGAGACCGAGGTGGTGGGGAGCGTGGCCTCCGTGGTCATCCGGCGGCTCCCCGGTGGGTGTTCAGGTCCGCGCCGCCGGTCGTGCCGATCGCCAGTTGCGGCTTGCTGCGTTCCAGGTCGTGGTCGAGTTCCGTGAGGTGGCGGTACGACTGCTCGGTGCCGGGGCGGCCACCGTACGCGACGTCGTCGAAGTCCCGGGCCGCGGCGCGCAGTCGGTCGCCGTGGGCGGGCAGGGTGCGGCCGGCCTCGGCCGCCGCCTCGTCGGCGGTGCGGCCGGGGCGGATGTCGAGGAGGGCGCGTTCCTCCAGGGCGCGGACGACGGCGCGCATGCGTTCCTGGACGGCCTGGTTCCAGTGGCCCTGGGCGGCGTGTGCCTGGGCGGCGGCACGGTGGTCGGCGGCGCTGCGGGGGCGGTCGTCGAAGAGGGCGGGGGCGGAGGCCGGCCGACGGCGAGGGGTGCCCAGGCGCCACCAGAGGGCGCCCAGCGCGGCCAGGACGGCCACGATGATGACGATCAGGCCGAACAACCCTCCTGGGGTCGCGGTGGACGCGGTGCTGAAGAGCTCGTCGACCCAGTCCCAGAAGGCGTTCAGGGCCCGCTGGAACCAGTTGGGATCGTTCTCGTGGTACATCCGCTTGGACAGCTCGCGCCGTGCGGCCTCCCGCGCGGGGTCGCGTGGGATCGTCACCGGCGGTTCGTCGCCGGAGCGCCACAGCGACGGTACGGAGGTGTCGCCGACGCGTGACGCGGTCAGTGCGGCGGTGCGTGCCAGCACCTCTGTGAGAACTCCCCCCGCCGGACTCACCGCATCAGCTCCCCGGGGTGGTGCCGGGGGAGCCGGAGCCGTGGAGGCCGGCGGCGCGGACCAGTTCGAGGTCCAGGGCCTCGCGGCGGATGCGCTGGTCGATGTACAGCAGCACGGTGACGCCCGCCGTGATCGGGAAGGTGATCATGGAGCCGATCACCGAGCCGATGCCGCTGATCACGAGGAAGGTCCAGCCGAGGTCTCCGCCGCCGTCGAGGAGGCCGCTGACGCCGTCGCCGTCGAGGGCCGCGGCGAGGAAGGCGAAGGGGATGACGATGATCGACGCGACGACGTTCGCGATGACCGTCGCGAGCAACTGGATGCCGAACACCCGCCACCAGGAACCGCGGACCAGCTTCGTGGAGCGGCTCATCGCCTTCTTGATGCCCTGCTTCTCCAGCATCAGCGCGGGGGACGCCAGCGAGAAGCGGACCATGAGCCACACCGCTACGACGCCGCCCGCCATGAAGCCCAGGGCGGTCAGGGCCACGCCCGCCTCGCCGCCCGCCGTGGCCGTGACGAGGAGGCCGGGGACCATGCCGGCCATGAGGAGGCCGGCGACGATGAGCAGCAGCAGGACGATCAGGCCGAACAGCTTCGCCACCTGAGGGCGGGCGTCCCGCCAGGCCTCGCCGATGGTCACCGCCTTGCCGAGGACGGCGCGGCTGGTGACGGTCGTGAGCAGGGCGGTGGCCAGCACGGTGCCGATCAGGGAGATCAGGAAGATGACACCCGAGTTGATCGTGGTGTCGGTCAGGGCGTCGCCGAGTTCGCTCAGGGTGGCGTCGGGGTCGCTGAGGACGTCCGAGCTGGTGTCGTCCAGGACGAGGCCCTGGAGCAGCACGACGATGATCTCCGTGAAGATCGCGACGGTGAGGGAGATGCCGAGGACCGTGCGCCAGTAGGCGCGCATGGTGGAGACCGCGCCGTCGAGGATCTCGCCCACGCCGAGCGGGCGGAGCGGGATCACGCCGGGCTTGGCCGCGGGCGGGGGACCGCCCCAGCCGCCGCCCCAGCCGCCGTGCCCACCGGGGGCGCCGTAACCACCGCCCTGACCGCCGTAGCCGCCGTAGCCGCCCGGGCCGCCGCCGGGGTGGCCGGGGGGCGGGGTGCCCCAGCCCTGGTTGGGCGGTGGGGGAGGCGGGGCCTGGCGGGGGCCGGTGGGTGCGGACCACTGGCCGGGGGGCGGCTGCTCCTTGGACCACTTCGTGCCGGGGCTCGTCGGTTCCGCGCCGGGCTGGTCCGCGTCAGGCGCGGGCCGGTCGTGGCCGGGGCGGTCGGCGGGCTCGGCGGGGCCGGACGCGCCGGGCTCCCGCCCGTCGGACGGGGCGGATCCGGGCGAGGCCCAGCCCGGAGTGTCGTTCATCGTCGCTCCTTCACGGTGCCCGTCCGCGGTCGCGGCGGCAGGTTGGCAGCCATCGTGCCATGGGGTGGTCGGGTGCGGACCGGGTGCGGTCCGGGCTGCGCACCTTCAATTGTCCGTCGGTCAGGGGGCAGACTGACGGCATGGCTGATCAGTACGCACAGAGCGGCGAGGACAAGCGGCCGACCGAGATCCCGGCCCTTCGCTGGGAGGAACCGCCGGAGGGGCCGGTGCTGGTCCTGCTCGACCAGACCAGGCTGCCGGCCGAGGAGGTCGAACTGGTCTGCACGGACGCGTCCGCGCTCGTGGAGGCGATCCGCTCGCTCGCCGTGCGCGGGGCGCCGCTGCTCGGCATCGCGGGCGCCTACGGCGTCGCGCTCGCCGCCGTCCGGGGCTTCGAGGTGGCGGAGGCCGCGGCCGCGCTGGCGGGCGCCCGCCCCACCGCGGTGAACCTCGCCGTCGGGGTGCGCCGGGCCCAGGCCGCGCACCAGGCGGCGCTCGCCAGGACCGGCGACACCCGGCAGGCCGCCGCGGCCGCACTGGCCGCGGCACGGGCGCTGCACCGGGAGGACACCGAGGCCAGCGCCCGGATGGCGGCGCACGGACTGGGGCTGCTGGACGAGCTGCTGCCCGGCGGCGGGCACCGCGTCCTCACGCACTGCAACACCGGTTCGCTGGTGTCGGGCGGTGAGGGAACCGCCTTCGCGGTCGCGCTCGCGGCGCACCGGGCGGGGCGGCTGCGCCGCCTGTGGGTGGACGAAACGCGTCCTTTGCTGCAAGGTGCTCGCCTGACGGCATACGAGGCGGCCCGCAGCGACATGACGTACACCTTGCTCACCGACAACGCGGCCGGTTCGCTGTTCGCGGCGGGTGAGGTGGACGCGGTGCTGATCGGGGCGGACCGCATCGCGGCCGACGGTTCGGTGGCGAACAAGGTGGGGAGCTATCCGCTCGCGGTGCTCGCGAGGTACCACCATGTGCCGTTCATCGTGGTGGCACCGGTTTCGACGGTGGATCCGGACACGCGGGACGGGGCGTCCATCGAGATCGAACAGCGCCCCGGATATGAAGTGACCGAGGTCACAGCACCCCAGGTGCCGGTGACGGGAGCGGGGGGCGGGATTCCGGTGGCACCTCTGGGGACACAGGCGTACAACCCCGCGTTCGACGTGACTCCGCCCGAGCTGGTGACGGCGATCGTCACCGAGGAGGGCGCGGTTTCACCCGTGACCGCCGAGGCCCTCGCGGAGCTGTGTGCCAGGTCACGCCAGGTCACGATTAGCTAATGGGATGATGGCGTTTATGAAGGGACGAGTCCTTGTCGTCGACGACGACACCGCACTGGCCGAGATGCTCGGCATTGTGCTGCGTGGTGAGGGTTTTGAGCCATCTTTCGTAGCCGACGGCGACAAGGCGCTGGCCGCCTTCCGGGAGACCAAGCCCGATCTGGTGCTGCTCGACCTGATGCTGCCCGGTCGGGACGGCATCGAGGTGTGCCGCCTGATCAGGGCGGAGTCGGGTGTGCCGATCGTGATGCTGACGGCGAAGAGTGACACCGTCGATGTCGTGGTGGGTCTGGAGTCGGGTGCCGACGACTACATCGTGAAGCCGTTCAAGCCGAAGGAGCTGGTGGCCCGGATCCGGGCACGACTGAGGAGGTCGGAGGAGCCGGCGCCGGAGCAGCTCGCCATAGGCGACCTGGTCATCGACGTGGCCGGTCACTCCGTGAAGCGGGACGGGCAGTCGATCGCGCTGACGCCGCTCGAGTTCGACCTGCTGGTGGCGCTGGCGCGCAAGCCGTGGCAGGTGTTCACGCGCGAGGTGCTCCTCGAGCAGGTCTGGGGCTACCGGCACGCGGCCGACACCCGGCTGGTCAACGTGCATGTGCAGCGGCTGCGCTCCAAGGTCGAGAAGGACCCGGAGAAGCCGGAGATCGTGGTGACCGTCCGCGGCGTCGGTTACAAGGCGGGACCGAGCTGACATGAGCAGGGACAGTGCCGCTTCGGCGCCCGGCCGGTCCGGGGCCCGCGCCGGACGGCCTGTCGGCCACACGCCCGCGGGTTCACGTTTCAGCCGCCTGCTGGAGGGCGGACTGCTGCACGGCGGCGTGCAGGGCAGCCCGGTGCTCCGTCTGTTCGTGCGCTGGGTGCGGCGTCCGCTGCTGCCGGTGATGCGGCTGTGGCGGCGCAACATCCAGCTCAAGGTCGTCGTCACCACGCTGCTGATGTCGCTGGGCGTGGTACTGCTGCTCGGCTTCGTGGTGATCGGGCAGGTCCGCAACGGGCTGCTGGACGCCAAGGTGAAGGCGTCGCAGAGCCAGGCCACCGGTGGGTTCACGGCGGCCAAGCAGAAGGCCGAGGAGGCGGCGAGCGCCGCCGGTGACGACAGCACCCCCGCGGACGGCCGTCCCTCGCAGAACGTCATCCAGTGGATGAGCGAGCTGGTGAAGTCGCTCTCCAGTGGCGGCCAGGGCGCCTTCGACGTGGTCACGCTCCCCATGGGCGGGGACAGCGGCAGTGGGCGCGGCCCGCGCGCCTCCGGCCTGGTCGACTGGTCGGTCAGCGTCCCCGAGAACCTGCGCGAGCGCGTCGACGGCGACACGGCGGCGGCCCAGAGCTACACCCGCATCGTCTACAACTCCGACCAGGCGTCCCAGCCCGGACTGGTGATCGGCAAGCAGGTCAACGACCCGAACGGTGAGCCGTACCAGCTGTACTACCTCTTCCCGCTCACACAGGAGGAGAAGTCCCTCAGCCTGGTCAGGGGCACGCTGGCGACGGCCGGGCTGTTCGTCGTCGTCCTCCTCGGGGCCATCGCCTGGCTCGTGGTGCGCCAGGTCGTGACGCCCGTGCGGATGGCGGCGAGCATCGCGGAGCGGCTGTCCGCCGGGCGGCTGCAGGAACGTATGAAGGTCACCGGAGAGGACGACATCGCGCGGCTCGGCGAGGCCTTCAACAAGATGGCGCAGAACCTCCAGCTGAAGATCAGCCAGCTTGAGGACCTGTCGCGGATGCAGCGGCGGTTCGTCTCCGACGTGTCGCACGAGCTGCGTACGCCGCTGACGACCGTGCGGATGGCCGCCGACGTCATCCACGACGCGCGCGTGGACTTCGATCCCGTCACCGCGCGGTCGGCCGAGTTGCTCGCCGACCAGCTGGACCGGTTCGAGACACTGCTCGCGGACCTGCTGGAGATCAGCCGCTTCGACGCGGGGGCCGCGGCGCTGGAGGCGGAGCCGATCGACCTCAGGGAGGTCGTGCGGCGCGTCGTCAGCGGGGCCGAGCCGCTCGCCGAGCGCAAGGGCACGCGGATACGAGTCACCGGCGACCAGCAGCCCGTCGTCGCCGAGGCGGACGCCCGGCGCGTGGAGCGCGTGCTGCGCAACCTCGTCGTCAACGCCGTCGAGCACGGCGAGGGCAGGGACGTCGTCGTCAAGCTCGCCGCGGCCGGCGGCGCGGTCGCCGTCGCGGTGC
This sequence comes from Streptomyces lancefieldiae, assembly GCF_031845825.1. Classification (NCBI taxonomy): domain Bacteria; kingdom Bacillati; phylum Actinomycetota; class Actinomycetes; order Kitasatosporales; family Streptomycetaceae; genus Streptomyces; species Streptomyces lancefieldiae. Next base: position 9,294 of record NZ_JAVRFH010000086.1, read on the forward strand.
GCGACTACGGCGTGGGGCTGAAGCCGGGTGAGGCCACCCGGGTCTTCAGCCGGTTCTGGCGGGCCGACCCGGCACGCGCGCGTACCACCGGCGGTACGGGGCTGGGGCTGTCGATCGCCCTGGAGGACGCGCGGCTGCACGGAGGTTGGCTGCAGGCCTGGGGTGAGCCAGGAGGCGGCTCGCAGTTCCGGCTGACCCTGCCCAGGACCGCGGACGAGCCGCTGCGGGGTTCGCCGATACCGCTGGAGCCGCCGGACTCGCGGCGCGACCGCGGGCCGGGCGACGCCGGGCTCGATGACCCGGGCACCAACGGCGCCGGTCTGCCGCACGGTGCGGGCAACGCCGTCACCGTTCCCGCGCAGGCGAAGGTCGGGCAGGCGGCTGCGGCGTCCGGTCGCGGCCCGATACCTCCGCGGTCGGCCCATGCGGTTCCGACGGCCGATCCGACGGCACTGCCCGGCAACGGCGCGCGTGTGGTGCCGCGACCGGTGTCGGGCACCCGGGGACAGGGCGGCGGTCCCGCTACGGAGGCGGCGGGCCGGACGGACGCCGGGCCGGACGATTCGAGCAGGCAAGGGGAGGCATCTCGTGGGCGTTGACCGCGAGGGGAGCGGTCGGCGCGGGCCGGCACGCGGGGTGGCGTACGCCGTCTGTGGCGTCGTACTGCTGGCGGGGTGTGCGTCCATGCCCGATGGCGGGGACCTGCGCGGTGTGGAGTCCACGCCCCGGCAGGACCCGCAGGTGCGGGTCTTCGCGATGCCGCCGCAGGAGGACGACCCGCCCACCGACATCGTGCAGGGCTTTCTGGAGGCGCTGACCAGCGACGAGCCCCACTACGAGACGGCGCGCAAGTACCTGACCGGTGACGCCGCGAAGAACTGGCGGCCGGGGCAGTCCACGACGGTGCTCGCGGGCGGAGCGGGTACCGAGACCGACCACTCGGGAAGTCGCGAGGAGGCCAACGACTACTCGGTCACCCTGACCGGCACGCGGGTGGCCACGGTGGACGCGCAGCAGTCCTACTCGCCGGACGACGGCCCGTACCGCGAGTCGGTGCACCTCACCCGGGACGACAAGAGCGGGCAGTGGCGCATCGACGTGCTGCCGCAGGGCGTCGTGATGGGCAAGTCGGACTTCCAGCGCAACTACTTGGCGGTCAACAGGTACTACTTCGCGTCGAACACCGCGGTGAAGGCCGCGGCCGGAGCGAGCCCCCAGCCGACGGCCGTCGCAGACCCGGTCTACGTGCGGCGGCGGGTGGATCCCATGACCCAGGTGGTGCGTTCCCTGATCAGCGGGCCGACGAGCCTGCTCGGACCCGTGGTGAGGTCGAGCTTCCCGCCCGGTACGGAGCTGGACAAGAACGCCGTCGGCACGCTGACGCCGGACGACCGAGACAAGCTGACCGTGCCGTTGAACGACAGGGCGGCCCGGGTCGGCGCGGACAGGTGCGACGAGATGGCGGCGCAGCTCCTCTTCACACTGCAGAACATGACGCAGGCGGTGGACGAGGTCGAGCTGCGCTCGGGCGGCGAGAAACTGTGCTCGCTCACCGAGGACCGGGCCGAGACGGTCGCCACGCGCGGCTCGGCCCAGCGGCCCGATTACCTGTACTTCGTCGACGACGAAAACCGCGTGGTGCGGATCGCGGCGGGCAGCAACGGCACCCGGCCGGAGCCGGTCCCCGGAGCGCTCGGCGAGGGCGCGAAGGCCCTGCGGTCGGTGGCGGTGTCGCGGGACGAGCACAGTGCGGCCGGGATCGGTCTCGACAGCAAGTCGCTGTACGTCGGTTCGCTGGTGTCGGGCGGGTCGCTCGGTGACCCCGTGCTGGTGAGCGAGGGCAAGACGGAGCAGGACCGGCTGACGGCGCCCAGCTGGGACGCGCGGGGCGACCTGTGGATCGCCGACCGCGACCCGGACGATTCCCGGTTGCTGGTGCTGAAGGAGGGCGCGGGCGAGCCGGTGGAGGTGCGGACCCCGGGGCTGGACGGGAGGGTCCAGGCCGTGCGGGTGGCCGCCGACGGCGTGCGGATCGCGCTCACCGTGGAGAAGGACGACAAGCGCTCGCTGCTCATCGGACGGATCGAACGGGACGACCGGTCCGGCGGAGAACCCGCCGTCACCGTCCTCGGACTGCGCTCCGCGACCCCCGAACTGGAGGAGGTCACGGCCATGTCCTGGGCCGGTGACAGCCGGCTCGTGGTCGTCGGACGCGAGCGCGGGGGTGTCCAGCAGATCGGGTACGTCCAGGTCGACGGCTCCACGCCGGAGGCGTCGGTGCCGGCCGCCCTGACCGGGGTGAAGGAGATCGCCGCGACCGAGGACGAGCGGCTGCCGCTGGTGGCGTACTCGGAGGACCTGATCGTCCGGCTGCCGTCCGGGTTGCAGTGGCAGAAGGTGACGGAGGGGACGGCGCCGGTCTATCCCGGGTGAGGTCTCCGGTCTCCGGTCTCCGGCTGTCGGCACGTCCGGCCGTTACGACTGGGGCGTTCACCCACGTGGGGGAACCCGGCGTTTCGTTGCCCGGAGCTTTCCACAGGGAGCCCGCCCGGGGTTTTCCACAGGCCTGGTCGAACCGTGCGGGCGTCGGCACAGTGGTGGCCATGCGGGGATGGTGGCGGGAGCTGAGCGACCTGGCGCTGCCGGGCGAGTGCGGAGGCTGCGGCAGGGCACGCACGGTGCTGTGCCCTCGGTGCCGTACGGCGCTGAGCGGGACCGCGCCGGGGCGGGTGCGGCCGCAGCCGGAGCCGCCCGGGCTGCCGGTGGTGCACGCGGCCGCCCGGTACGCGGACGAGGTGCGGGCCGTGCTGCTGGCCCACAAGGAGCGGGGCGTACTGGCCCTGACGGCACCGCTCGGCGCGGCGCTGGCGGGTGCGGTGCGGGCGGGGCTCCGGGAGGCGCGGGCGGGCACCGGTGACGTGGGGAGCACCGGTTGCACGGGGGCCGTGTGCGGGCGGGGGACGGTGCTGCTCGTGCCCGTGCCGTCCGCGCGCAGGGCGGTGCGGACACGTGGGCACGACCCGGCGCGGCGGATCGCCCTCGCGGCCGCGGGTGAGCTGCGGCGGACCGGGACGTCCGCCCGGGTGCTGGCCGTCCTGCGGCAACGGCACGCCGTGGCCGACCAGTCGGGGCTGGGCGCCCGGGAGCGGCTGGACAATCTCGCCGGCGCGCTGGCGGTGGTCTCCGGTGGCGGCCGGCTGCTGTGCGGCGGTGGCCCGGTCGTCCTCGTCGACGACCTCATGACGACGGGGGCGTCGCTGACGGAGGCCGCCCGTGCGGTGCGGGCAGCCGCGCATGAGTGGTGGGCGGGGGCGGCCACGTACGGGACGGCGAGATCGGCTGTGTATCCGTCGGCGGCGGGGGAAGGCAGAGAGGAACGGAAGGCCGGGCCCGGAATGGCGGGCCCGAACGGAGGCGGTGGCGTGATCCGTGAAGTGATCTGCGCGGCGGTGGTCGCGTCGACACCTGATTCCTTCGAAATAAACCGGAACTGACTGAGAGCTCGCGTCGTTGCAGGTAATGAGAGAGTCAATTCACCGGAACGGAGGTACGCGGCAGTAGAGGGTGACGACATCCGTCCGGGCGAGATATGTTCGGTTGTGAGGCAAAGCCGCAGGCCACACCTCTTGAATCCGAATGCCGTGCTGCGGGTTTTCCCCGTCATCACCCGCACTGGTGGAGTGGAGATCTCGTTCGCGGGGGAGGAGGTGGAAGTCACCGAGTCCGAGGTTCCGGGAGAGACCGGAACCTGGTGCAAAAGGGAGATGCTCCGCCGTCGAAGCGGAGTGATCCGGGAACGGAGTTCTGCGTGGACATCGTCGTCAAGGGCCGCAAGACCGAGGTGCCCGAGCGGTTCCGGAAGCACGTGGCCGAGAAGCTGAAGCTGGAGAAGATCCAGAAGCTCGATGGCAAGGTGATCAGCCTCGACGTCGAGGTGTCCAAGGAGCCGAACCCCCGGCAGGCCGACCGTTGTGACCGAGTGGAGATCACGCTCCGCTCCCGCGGTCCGGTGATCCGGGCGGAGGCAGCGGCGAGTGACCCGTACGCGGCGCTCGACCTGGCAGCGGAGAAGCTCGGTGCCCGGCTGCGCAAGCAGCACGACAAGCGTTTCTCGCGCCGCGGTGCGCGCCGGATCACGGCCGCGGAGGTCGCCGACCACGTCCCCGGCGCCGCGACGCTCAACGGGGCCGGCGACGTCGTCCCGCCGGAGAAGCAGGACGGCGTACCCACCAAGAGGATCGGCTCGCTGGAGGTCCAGGGCGACGGCCCGCTCGTCGTCCGGGAGAAGACCCACGTGGCCGCCCCGATGTCCCTCGATCAGGCGCTCTACGAGATGGAGCTGGTCGGGCACGACTTCTATCTGTTCGTCGACTCCGAGACCAAGGAGCCCAGCGTCGTCTACCGGCGCCACGCCTACGACTACGGCGTGATCCACCTCACCACGGACACGATGGTCACCCAGGCGCACGCTCCCGAAGCGGGCGATGCGCTCGGCGGCTGACCGGGCCGGGTGACAGCAGACCGGTGCCCCTGGAGCGTGTGTGCGCCCCCAGGGGCACCGGTGTGCGACGGTGCGCGAGGGTGTGCGACCCCTTCGCGGCCCGCTCGGCCACCCGGTGTCGGCCGGGCATGGAATCATGGCCGTAACGGCCCAACCGGTGGGTCGTTGCTCTGGGTTGGCGATGGCTCAGGACCTCGGGCCACAGCCTTCAGGGGAGGAACGATGGCGGACAGTTTCGGACCGATGCGGGGCGGACACGACGGCGACGGGATCGACGACGGTGTCACCGGCATGGGCCCGGACGACGGCTCGGCACGCCGGGAGCCGATCAGGGTCCTGGTCGTGGACGACCACGCCCTGTTCCGCCGCGGTCTGGAGATCGTGCTCGCGGCCGAGGAGGACATCCAGGTCGTCGGGGAGGCCGGTGACGGCGCCGAGGCTGTGGAGAAGGCCGCCGACCTGCTGCCGGACATCGTCCTGATGGACGTGCGGATGCCCAAGCGGGGCGGGATCGAGGCGTGCACCTCCATCAAGGAGGTGGCCCCCAGCGCGAAGATCATCATGCTGACGATCAGCGACGAGGAGGCCGACCTCTACGACGCGATCAAGGCGGGCGCGACCGGATATCTGCTCAAGGAGATCTCGACGGACGAGGTGGCCACCGCCATTCGCGCGGTGGCCGACGGTCAGTCGCAGATCAGTCCGTCGATGGCGTCGAAACTTCTCACCGAGTTCAAGTCGATGATCCAGCGGACCGACGAACGCCGACTGGTGCCGGCGCCGCGGCTCACGGATCGCGAGCTGGAGGTCCTGAAGCTCGTCGCCACGGGAAAGAACAACCGGGACATCGCCAAGGAACTCTTCATTTCCGAGAACACCGTGAAGAACCACGTGCGCAACATCCTGGAGAAACTGCAGCTGCACTCCAGGATGGAGGCCGTGGTGTACGCGATGCGGGAGAAGATCCTCGAGATCCGCTGACGGCCGACGCGGCTCAGGCGAGCAGGCGGGCCAGCTCCTTCGTGAGGGGCTCGCGCAGGTCCGGTGCGTCGACCCGTTCCACGCGCACGTCCGTGCAGTCCACCCAGCTCGCCGCCTCGACCAGGGCCTGGGCGACCGCCGGGGCTGCCTTGGAGCCGTCCAGGGTGACCTGTTTGGCGACCAGGGTGCGCCCCTCACGCGCCGGGTCCACGCGGCCGACGAGCCGGCCGCCGGCGAGGACCGGCATCGCGAAGTAGCCGTGCACCCGCTTATGCCTGGGTACGTAGGCCTCCAAGCGGTGGGTGAAGCCGAAGATCCGTTCTGTGCGCGCCCGCTCCCAGATCAGGGAGTCGAAGGGTGACAGCAGCGTCGTGCGGTGACGGCCGCGCGGCGGTGTCTCCAGGGCCGCCGGATCCGCCCAGGCCGGTCGGCCCCAGCCCTCCACCGTGACCGGGACCAGACCCGAGTCGGCGATCACGGCGTCGACCTGCTCGCCCC
>NZ_JAVRFH010000087.1:0-15158 GCF_031845825.1 Streptomyces lancefieldiae
GCTCCACCGACTTGCGCCCGCCGTCCAGCAGCAGACCCCGCAGATAGACCCCGCCCCACCGGCGCTGATCCGCCCGCGCGAACGGCTCGAACATCTCCGCCGCGAAGTCCTCCAGATCACACCGGACGCAGCCAACTCCCCACCCAGCACACCCGGTCAACGACACGACCAATCAAGAAGACACGCCACCACGGACCGCACATGACCAAGCACTACTAGCGATGGCGTGACGGCCCACTGCCGCAAAGGTGCTGCCCCGAGGAGTGAAAGCTGTTTGTCAGGGACACCACTCGTGTGATGAAGAGTAGTCACGCCGCAGAGGGCGGCTGGTTTCCTTCGATGCCAGATCAGGCCCCCGCCCCTGTACCCCCCGAGCCAGGGCGGAGGCCCCTTCCATGCCGTGCGGTCCGGACGGACCGGGAATGTGGACCGGTGTGTCCGTGTTGGAGAAGGTGTGGCGGTGAAGGGGACAGCGTCCCCGGGCCTCACCTATCGCCTGCAGGGAAGATCGTTCGGCTGAAGTTCTGCAGAGCCTTTCGCCGCGTAGGCGGCCGCCCTTCACCACTACGTACTTCGATCAGCCCATCGCTCCACCTCCCGATCAAGACGCTGCGACGATCAGTTGAATCCGTCCTGAACACAGCGTGCCGGTAGATAGACCCCCGCGCGGTGGGTGCGGAGGCTGTCGTGGTGTCCTTCGTAGCGTCTTGTGCATGCCTCGAAGTGAACCCAGCAAGGCTGATCAGGAGCTGATGCAGCATGCCCGCGCGCAGGGCTATGCGGTCAGCGCGAGTCAGCTTGAGCGATGGCGTCGGCGCGGCCTGCTGCCGCAACCGACGCGTGTCTACCGCGGCCGGCACGGTACCGCCTCGGTCTACCCGGACGGAACGGGCGACCTTGTCTGTGCGCTCGCCCGGCACAGTACTCCTGGACGGAGGGGCGACGATCTGGCACTTCTTGCGTTCTTCGACGGCGCCGATGTCCCAGAAGCAGCGCTCAAGCTCGCGATTGCGGCCGCGTACTTCAACGGCCGCCTCCGTCATGAAAGGGTGGTCGCACGGGCCGCGGCAGGTGTTCCTGAAGGGTGGGAGTCAGTTCTCGGGCAAGAGTATGAGGCGGCCGAAGCTGAGGCCCGGACCGAGCTGGCCAAGGGCGGACAAGTGGTGCGCCAGATGAGGAGCAACCTGCGACGTCTTCCGGACCTTGCTGGTGCTCCGCAGCGAGAGGTCGACGAGCGACTTATCGGCGTCCTCGTGGGGCTGAACATGTTGCGCTTGCCCGAGGACGATCACGCGTTCATGGCCGACCTTTCAGCAGCGCTGGCCTTCGACTGCACCCTGTACGACGAGGACGTCTTTGCGGTATGGGAGTACGCGGCCATCTCGCACTCAGCCCAGATGGGCCGTTATGAGGAGACCTCTCCCGAGGAGCGTTTCAAACTGCTTCTGGGGACGAGCCAGGAAGAGCTTCGTGACCTGCGTAAAGAGGTACGGACAGCCGTCGATCAGATGTGGCACCGCGCGACCTTGGGGCTGGAGTCTGAAGCAGACCTTTCCCGTCCCTGGATGGCCCGTCACTCGGCCGCCATGTTGATGGAATGGATGAGTGCACGACAAGTTCAGCCAGGGAAAGTCTCCCTGGCCGATCGCTACTTCCTGAGTCTTGGCCTTCTCCAGCTGCGCTGTCTTGCCGCCGAGCGCAGCGCGGGCGGGGCATGGCAGCATCCCGTCGGGGAGGGTCGTGCAGAATTCATCGCCCGCACCACGGGATCCCAGCACAGATCCTGAGTGACGACCCCCGCCGGCGGGCCGCCAAACACACTGCTGCGGCGCCACAATCGAGATCCGCCCTCGACAGCCCCACCGGAACAGAGACGATGCCCGGCTCGATCCGGCGGCCGATTGATCGAATGCCTCAAAGCGCGTCCAGCCGAGTTCACGCGGCCATGAGCCCGTCTGGCACCCGGGAGACGGCACCCGACTGGTGCTGACGTCTCCCGAGCCCGGATCACTTGCGAAGTCGAGAACGGTACTCGCCCGGGGCAGTGCCTCGGGCACGTCTGAAGGCACGGCTGAAAGCGTGCGGAGAGCCGTATCCGACCGCACCGGAGATCGACTCGACCGGCTCATCGGTATCGCGGAGCCGGACGGACGCCAGGTCGATGCGCCACTGCGTCACGTACGCGCCCGGCGTCTGTCCGAGGGCGGACCGGAAACGCCTGGACAGCGTCGCCCGGGAGACGCTCGTCGCGGCGGCCAGGGTCTCCGTGGTCCAGGGGAGTCCCGGTTGGGCGTGGACACATGCCAGAGCGTCGCGCACGACCGGATCACGCATCGCTCCCAGCCATGAGCCGGACTGCTCCTGCGGGTGGCGGGCCAGCCAGGCGCGTACGAACTGGACGAGCAGAAGGTCGACGATGCTGTTGATGGCGGCGGTGGTGCCGATCTGCGGCTGTGCGAGCTCGGCAGCGAGAAGTTCGACGGTCCTTCTGAGCTGCGCGTTCTCCCGGGCTGTGACGTGCATCGGCCGAGCGAGGGAGGTAAGCACCGGTGTGCGCACCTCCGGGTCCTGCTCATAGTGCAGGACGATCACTTCCGTCTGCACCGGCGCCGAGCCCAGACGCATGGCCCGGCCATCGCCAAAAGCTCGGGCCGCCTCTTCCCGGTCGCAGGAACCCATCGTCACGCCGGCGCCGCCGGCTATCCCGTGTGCGGTGCCCGGCGACACCAGGACGGCGTCTCCGGCCTGCACCTGAAGAGGCTTCTCGCCTGTGACGTGGAGCCACATAGTGCCGCGGGACACCACATGCAGTGCCGCTCCCGGATAGGAGTCCAGCCACAGGCCCCAGGTTCCTCCGGCCTTCAGCATGACCCCGAGCGCCCCACGCGCACCCGAAACACGCAAGACCTCCGCCAGCACATCCATGGGGTCCATTCTCGTCCACCGCCGCGAACCGCCGCCGTCGGCCGATCGGCCGACGACGCATGTGTCCTCGTTTACAGCTTCAGGCCACGTCTAGAACGATTTTTCCGTGCACCTTTCGCGCGAACAGCGCCTGGACGGCGTCGCCCACGTCCTGCCAGTCGCCTCGAAGTCCGACCGGTGCCGAGAGCCTCCCGGCGGCCATGAGGCCCAGCAGGTCCGTCAGCTCCCCGCCGGTCGGCGTCATGTCGCCATAGGTGGCGATGCTGCGGGGCTCGCCGAAGCCGAACAAGGCCCCTGACGGGAACGTGGTTTCCTGCCCCGAGGAGTAACCGACCAGGTGGATGCTGCCGCCCTCGGCGAGGGAACTCCACGCCTGGGCCACCAGTGGCCCGCCGACCGTGTCCAGGACGAGGTCGAACCGGTCCCCGGTCTCGGCCAAGTCGGTCAGGACCCTGTCGGCGCCGAGTTCACGGAGCCCGGCGGCCCGCTCCGGCGAACCGACGAGTGCCGTCACCCGGGCGCCCGCCAGCGCCGCCAGCTGGACGGCGAAGTGCCCCACGCCCCCGCTGGCGCCGGTGATCAGCACGTCGCGCGCCAGCAGGGAACGCTTGCGCAGCACCCGCAATGCGGTGACCCCGGCGATCCCCAGCGCGGCGGCGTCGGCCAGATCCACGCCCTCGGGGACGGTGCCGAGAGAGGCGGGGCTGACTGCCACCCGTTCCGCCCACGCGTGGGGAGCCATTCCCACTGCGACGCGCGTACCTTCGGGCGGCCCCGAGCCGTCGGATGCGGCGCGCACCACGACGCCGGCCGCGTCGTGACCGTGTACGGCGCCGGCCGGCCACTGGTGCACGTAATTCAGTTCTCCGAAGTTGAGACAGATGTGCCGTATCTCCACCAACGCCTCACCGGTGGACGGTACGGGCTCATCGACATCGGCGAACCGGACGGGTCCGGCCTCGCTGTGATCGACCACAAGGGCGCGCATAGGGGCGTGTTTCCTTCTCTCGTGGATGTGCCTGAACATTCGGCGCGGCAACAAACCGAGTGTGCAAATGCCGCACTGCCGTCTTCTTGGAACCCTACGCAGGACCGTGTCAGCGACCAGACCCATGAGAATCAATCAGTTGACGATCTGTGTCAGTGCGGGTCACGGCGCGTCGAGCCCTGCGCCCAGCGGGTGGAAATCGGTGTCTGGGACGCGCCCGACCGCGACCCGCGCGGCCGGTACGCCACCGTCGCGTACGCGGCCGTCGTCCCCGCCGACACCCAGATCGCCGCCCGGGACGACGCCCGCACCGCCGGCTGGTGACCCCTGGACGATCTGCCGGAACGACTCGCGTTCGACCACGCCGCCATCCTCAGCGCGGCCGTGACATCAACCTCCCTAAGGGGTATCGCCGAGATACGGGTCAAAGGGGCAATGAGTTGATCTTGAAGCCCTGGGATCAGGTGGCGCCTTCGGCCTCGTCGGTGTCGGCGAGGATGCGGTAGACGGTGGCGACCGAGGGTCGCTGGCCTTTGTTCTTGCCCGAGGTGATTACCAGCTTCTGCGCGATCTGCGGTACGGGTACACCGTTGGCCCGCAGAGTGCGGGCGTAGTCGGCCATGTCGTCGTCGACGACCTTGGGCCGCCCGCCGTGCCGGCCACGCTCGCGGGCGGATGCCTGGCCTTCGAGGGACTTCTCCCGGATGTATTCGCGCTCGGACTCGGCCATGCCGGCGAAGAACGCGAAGAGGGCGGCGCCGTGCCCGGACGGGTCGTAGACCCCTTGGAGGGGGCCGCTGAGGAGTTCGAGCTGGATAGCGTGGTGGCGCAGGTCCTCGGCGATGGCCAGGAGTTCGGCGGCGCCGCGTCCCAGGCGCTTCATCTCATGGACGGTGAAGATGACTCGCTGGTGCGGGACGGCCTTCTTGATGGTGCGGGCGAAGTCCATCGCCTTGACGAACTCCGGCCGCACCTTGACACGGGTGCTGATCTTCTCGGAGAAGACCGGATCGCACCCGGCTTCCGCCAGGGCGTCGAGCTGGCTCTGAAGCTCCTGCTGGGCGGTACTGCAACGGGCATACCCCACCCTCGTGGGCTTCGCCTGGGCCTCGGGTACCGCGGCGTCGATCGCCGGGCCCATCTCCCACGCGCGGCCGGGGCCGCGGTCGGCGGGAGTCTTCACCTCCAGCTCGGCGCGGAGCTGGGGCACGAGCATGAAGCGCGGGGTGTGGTACTTCGGGGCGACCTTGCCGCCGCGAGTGCGGCAGGTGCTTCCGGCGGGCACCGCACAGGTCGGACAGTCGAACTGTTCGACGGCGGCGGCCGGTTCGGCGGGCTGGGGCATGTCGCAAAACCTATCGCAAGGGGCATTATGCGAAAGCTGTTTTGCGAGAGGTTGTGAGAACGAGGATCAGGGGTCCCAGTAGTTCTCGCCGAAAAAACAACGCTAAGGACTGAGCCGCAGGTCAGCATGCGGGTTCCACTGGGGGTCCTGGCAGTCTGTGCGTCGTACTCGCGGAGCATCCGCATGACGGTGGCGAGTGAGAGGTGTTGGCCGCGTTTCTTGCCGGTGCGGATGACGAGTCGGGAGGCGATCTCCCGCAGAGACATGTGAACGCCCTGCCCGGCGCTCGAGACCCGGGATCCGAGCGCCGGTCGTACGTGGGCAGCGGCCAGGGACTCCAGCTGAAAGGTCTGCCGAGACCGACCGCATCGCGAGCTGTTACGAGCTTCCAGGAGCCGGCTCCTGGCCTGTGTGGTCACAGACGGCCGTGGAGCCCGTAGCGGCCGGGCGGGAGGTGCCCCGATAGCCGCCTTCACGCAGGATTCCGTCGATCGCGGCGTTGACGGACTCGGCGCAGAAGGCGGCCGCTCGCAGGTTACGCAGTGCGTTCAGCAGGGCCTTGGGGTCGCGTGCGTCCAGTGCTTGGGTGCAGCGGCGGCTGGGCCTTGACCCGGAATCTTGGACACGGGCTATGCGGCTTGGGCCAGGGTAGTTGTTGTCGTGTCGAGTGCAGTCGCCGGGGACAAGGCTTACTCGTCCCGCGGCAACCGCGCCCACCTGCGCAAACGCCGCATCGAGGCGGTTATCCCGGAGAAGAAGGACCAGACCGCCAACCGGAAGAAGAAGGGCTCCGCAGGAGGCCGGCCCGTCAGCCACGACGCCGACCTCTACAAGGACCGGAACACCGTCGAACGCCTGATCGACAAGCTCAAGGCATGGCGAGGCATCGCCACCCGATACGACAAGACACCCGCGAGCTACCTCGCCGGAATCTACCTGCGCGCCTCGATGATCTGGCTCAAGGACCTCACCCGGACCATCTGTTGATCACAACCGAATACGCGCCCTAGTCCCGGCAGCGCGGTGGGCACCCAGTTCCTCGACGTCCGCAGCTTGATCGGCACGGGCGGTGTGCCCCTGCACCCCGGGGCGCTGGCAGCGTATCGGTCGTTACACGGGTGATCGTGGGAGCTGCGCCGGGGGCCGCCCACGTCGGACGGTCCGGCCCGTGCCCGGATGACGCCCGCGCGCGCAGCCGTTCTCCAGGCCCCAGACACCACCGGAAACGCCGCAGTCGACGAAGCCGATGTCCTCGGCCGCGAATTCCGGCGTATCGATCAGGGCCGGCGGCAGGTCACCGTCGGCCGGGCTGGGGCAGCAGATAGGTGGCGCCGCACGATTCGGCGAAGGTGGGGCCGAAAAGGGCGGCCGGGGTGTATGCGCCAGGCCGGCCCTTGTCGGCCAGCAGCCGCCGGGCGATCTCTGCGGACACTGCTCCGGTGAACTCCTGCGCGTCGCCCAGGCGCAGCCAGCCCTCTCGGGTCTCGCCGTCGCTCCAGGTCACGACGCCGTGTCCCCAGGAGTGATCGCGGGGGCGTTCCTTCGCTCTGACGTGTACCCGGGCGAGGTGGCGTGTGGTGAACGAGCGCAGCCGTTCCGATCGCATGAGGGTGCTCAGGGTGGGCATCATCGCCCGGAACAGGGCGGAGGAGGGCGCTTCGCTGGTCGCCGAAAGTACATGGCGGGCCCGGCTCGCTCGGTGGGCCGCAAGCAGCTCGCCCGACGGCATGCTCGCGGTGGTGACCTGCGAGCCGTCCGGCAGTGTGAGGCGCTCCGCGTCGCTGAAGATCCGGGCGGGTGCCAGGTGGCCATCGGTGATCCGACGGCCTTGGAGGCTGCCCAAGAGGGTGCCGATCAAGGCTTCACCAGCGGTGCCTTCCTCCATCGCGATCGAGGGCACCATGTCGACCCGGACCCGCAGGGGAGCGGGCCGTCCCTCGCAAAGCTTCACCACGACGCTCTCGGTGGCGGTCACGCCGAACCCGGCACCCGTGATCACCGTATGCCCCGCCTGGACGGCCGCGTCGTGCATCTCGTACGCGGCGGAGAGCGCCGCGACATCGTTCGCCAGGTCGATGTAGTGGCTGCCGACGGCGCGGCAGGCGTCGACGACCCCCGGGGCCGTCGTGGTGAACGGTCCAACCGTGTTGATGACCACGGCGGGGTGTCGCTGCCGGATCTCCGCGGCAGCGGCCGTAAGGGATGGGACCGGCAGGGTCTCGCTGCCGGTCTGCTGTGCTGTGGCGTGCAGGCGATTCGCGTCCCGGCCGACGAGGACGGCTGTCAGGCCGAGCCGGGCCAGCTGCGCTGCGATGGTACGGGCGCTGCGCCCGGTGCCGCCGAGCACCCATATCTGTGCAGTCATTCGAAGAGTTCCTCTGATCGAGAGGCGAGGGCCGGGCGGATGTGAGGGTCAGCCGGTCGTGATGACGAGCTTGCCGCCCTTGGGTGTGCCCTCGCGCTCAAGCTCGGTCAGCGCCTTGATGGCATCGGTGAGCGGCACCGTGCGAGCGATCGGCACCCGCAGGGTGCCGCGTCCGGCGGCGCGTGCGACCTCCTCGAGATCCGCTGTGACGGGCCTGGTGATCAAGACGTTGTACGGGCCCGGCAGTGCGCTCTTCGCCATGTTCGCGGGTGTGGGGTGGATGCTGACGATGCGTCCGCCCGGCTTCAGCATCTTCTTGGCGGCATCAGTCGGCAGCGTGTCTGCGGTGTCGAGGACGAGGTCGAATCGCCCGCTGAGCCCCGTCGGGTCGAAGCCGAACTCGACAATCGGGTCGAGGCCGAGGTCGCGCGCGTCCTGCGTGGCGGTGGCTCGGCAGCTGCCTCCCACCGAGGCGCCGTGCGCCAGCGCGATCTGGGCGCCGGCTCGGCCGACTCCACCGAGGCAGCCGCTGATGAAGACCGATTGGCCGCGCTGCAGCTTTCCCTTCTTGACCACGGCCTGGAGTGCGGTGAGGCCAACGGTCGGGATGGCGGCGGCCTCCTCGAAGGAGAGGTTCGCGGGCTTGTTCACGACGCCCCGCTCCTCGGCGAGGACCATCTCGGCGAAAGCCCCCGATGCCTTGATGGACGCCCCGCCCAGCACTTCGTCGCCGACGGCGAGCCGCGTGACGTCCTTGCCGACCGCCTCGACGATGCCCGCGAAGTCGTAGCCCAGTGCGCGCGGGAACTTCCGCCCCGTAACCATCTTCATGGCGCCGCTGCGGATACCCCAGTCCATCGGATTGGCCGCGGCTGCCCGCACGCGTACCAGGACCTCGCCGGAGCCAGGACGAGCGGGCTCGAAATCTTCCAGACGCATGACTTCGGGACCGCCGTACTGGTGGTACTGAATGCGCTTCATCAGGGCCTCCACTAAGTGATGTCATCGAGCGACATGACTCTACCACCGCGATGTCATTGAGTGACATCACGGCAAGTGGAGCGGGGTGTCACGAGATGACATCACCTACACTCTCGGCATGGGACGGTGGAAGCCTGGGGCCGGTGACCGGCTGCGCGAGGCAGCGCTGTCGCTCTATCTGGAGCGCGGCTTCGAGCAGACGACGGTGGCGGACATAGCCGAGCGGGCGGGCGTCACTGCCCGCACGTTCTTCCGGTATTTCGCCGACAAGCGCGAGGTCCTCTTCGACGCCTCCTCCGTGCTGGAAGAGAAGTCGCTGGCTGCTCTCGAGGGGGTGCCGGCCACGGCGTCGGCGCTGGTTTCTGTCGCGGCCGTACTCGACAGCGTGGCCCGGATGGTGGGCGGTGACCGTGAGCTCGCCCGGAAGCGACAGGCCGTGATCATGGCCAACGCAGATCTCCGCGAACGAGAGTTGATCAAGCTCACATCCCTGTCGGCCGCCCTGGCCGACAGGTTGCGCCGGCGAGGCGTCGGCGACATCGAGGCCGGCCTGGCCGCCGAGACCAGCATCGCCGTGTTCCGCGTCGCCTTCTCGCGATGGGTCACCGCCGCTGACGATCAAGACTTGCAAGACGTCATCCGCGAGACCTTGGACCGACTGCGGACCCTGGCCGCCGATCGCTGAACCACATTCCGGTCCGCCCGCCTGTCGACGTTGAACAGCCCACCCAGCCCTTCCTGTCATCTGTCAACAAGGCTCGTGGTCGATACGGCTGGGCGGTTTCGCTCGGCCGCGGGTGCCATCGATGGCGCGTGGAGGAGGGTCTTCACCGCACTCACAGCCAGGCGGAGCATGCGGGTGCCCCAGCTGGGCCGTCTCGGTGGACTCCACGATGGTGTGCGCCCCCGGCCCCGTCCAGGTCAAGGTTCTGTCGGGTGGTCGAGGCCCGTTTGTGGGCCAGGCTCGCCGCCAGGGGCCGCTTCCGTAGGTACTGCCAGAATCGACGTGGCGACTATAAAAATCGACACCGTGCAGACTTTTGCTGAAGAGGGAGACTGGCTCCCTCGATACCTCCCTGGAGGCGGAACAGTGGCGAAGCAGAATTGGCTCATCACCGGCGTCAGCACGGGCCTGGGGCGCGCTTTCGCCCAGGCCGCCCTGGCAGTCGGGCACACAGTCGTCGGTACCGTCCGTTCCGAGAAGGATTTGCGGTCGTTCGAAGAGCTCAGGCCAGGGCGCGCTCACGGCCGGATCCTGGACGTGAGGGACGATGACGCCGTGTCCGGCGTGGTCGCCGGGGCCGAGAGCAGTGTCGGCCCGCTGGATGTCGTCATCGCCAATGCCGGGTACGGCTTGGAGGGGACCTTCGAGGAAACCCCGCTGGCCGAGGTGCGGCGGCAGTTCGAGGTCAACGTGTTCGGGGCGGCGGCCACCCTGCGGTCGGCGCTGCCCCACATGCGCCGGCGTCGCCGGGGACACCTGATGGCCGTCACCTCCATGGGCGGGCTGGTGGCGGTGCCCGGCATGTCCGCCTACTGCGGCAGCAAGTTCGCCCTGGAAGGCATGTTGGAGGCGCTGGGCAAGGAGGTCGCGCAGTTCGGGGTCCACGTGACGGCGATCGAGCCCGGCTCCTTCCGCACTGACTGGGCCGGACGGTCCATGACACGCACCGCGCAGTCCATCGACGACTACGACGAGCTGTTCACCCCCATCCGCGAGGCGCGGCAGAAGGCCAGCGGGAACCAGCTGGGCAATCCGGCCAAGGCCGGGGAAGCGGTCGTGCACATCGCGTCGGTCGAGCAGCCGCCGGCCCACCTCGTCCTGGGCTCGGACGCGCTGCGACTGGTCACCACCGCGCGCACGGCAGTGGACGACGACATCCGTGCGTGGGAGATGCTCTCGCGTACGACCGACTTTGCCGAGGGCGCTCAGCTTTGATGGCCGGTGACCGGCCCGGGCGGAGCCGTCGTATCACCGAACGCAAGGGCGACGTTCGGGAGCGGGCCATCCTCGACGCCTGCGAGGCCCTGCTGGTGCAACAGGGCTATGACGCCATGACCGTCGGAGACATCGCCCAGGGCGCGGGCATCACCCGGGGTGCTCTGTACTTCTACTTCGGCTCCAAGCAGGAAGTGGTCACGGCGCTCGTGGCCCGAACTGTCGAGCACCTGTGGAAACGGTCCGAAGCCACCGCGCGGACCGACGAGCCGCGCCAGGCCATCGCAGTGGCCCTGGAACGAACGGTCGAGCTGTGGAACGAGCACGGCCTGGTCATGCGCACGGCCATCGACCTGTCGTTGACCGTGCCGGAGATCGGCGAGCTGTGGAAGCACACGGCCGACTTGTTCATCGCGGCCATCACTGCCGTCCTGGAGCGCGCCGGCGTCCAGGCCGGCGCCGCATCGGACCAGGCCTCGGCGATGGCGCGCGCCCTGTGCTGGATGATCGAGCGGACCTTCTACCACGCCTCGCAGGAATCCCGCGAGAAGCTTCAGGAGGCGTCGGCGACCTGCGAACACATCTGGCTGACCAGCGCAGGCCTGATCGCCTGACGCATCTGCCATGGACACGGCGAGGGTCGACCGCGAATTCCCGGCCGGCCCTCGCCCCGTGAAGTGGACACCGGACCCGGTCAAGTGACCACGGATCTTAACCGGGCAGCTATTCCGCTGATGGGAATCGGTTCGGCTATGCAGCGAGGGCGGCAATGACCTTGTCGGTCATACGGTCAAGGAGGCCCGGTTCGGTGGGGGCCTGCCGGACTGCGGTGGCCCAGTACAGCGGGCCCGCCAGGAAGTCGAGGCCGAGGTCCAGGTCGGTGTCGGCGGGCAGCTCGCCGCGTTCGACGGCCCGGCGCAGGATCGTACCGACCTTTTCGCGGCGCTCTTCGCCGATGCGTTCGCCCAACGTGGCGGCGATGCCCGGGTGGTATGCACGAGCGGCGAGCAGGTCGGGCAGGATGCGGGAGACCAGCGGATGACGCAATGCCTGTTCGGTCTTGGTGAGGTAAGCCAGTACGTCGCCGCGCAGGCTGCCGGTGTCGGGGGTGTCGGCGGCGGTCACCGAGACCTGGACGAGGAGGTCGACGGTCATGGCCTCCTTGGACGACCAGCGCCGGTAGATGGCCGCCTTGCCGGTGCCGGCGCGGCGGGCGACGGCTTCCAAGGACATTTTCCCGTAGCCGACTTCGGCGAGCTCCTCGAAGAAGGCGGTACGGAGTGCGTCGGTGACGGTGTCCTGCAGGACCGGGCCGCCCGGAGGGCGGGCTGGGGCTGATCGACTCATGGCCGAAAGCATACCCAAGACGGAACGGTTGCGTCTCGGGTGATGGGGGCGTACGGTCTTATCAAGAGCGAGACGGAACCGATCCGTCTCGACAATGGATAGGACAACCATGGAGTTTCTCTTCGACGACGAGTCCTTCGCTTTCGAGACCCTGCGCACCGCCTGCTTCGCCCCCTATGGCGGCGCCGATCTCGGAGAAGTCATCGTCACTACTCGTGCCATCCCCGACGGTGATGAGGACGCCTGGTACCAGCAGTGGCGCGCCACCGCCGCCCGGGTCCACGCTCTGGGCGAGAAGGCGCTCGCCGCCGGCCACCGAGTGAGCGCTCGCGAAGCCCTCTTGAGGGCCTCGAACTACTACCGCACCGCTGAGTTCTACCTCCGCGACAACCCCTTCGACGATGACCGGGCCAAGGAGCTCTCGCGCCTGGCACGCAGCACGTTCGCCACGGCCGCCGCCCACCTGGACACCCCGGTCGAGCCGGTCTCGATCCCTTACGAGAACACGACCCTGCCCGGCTACCTCTTCCTGGTCGACGACTCCGGAACCCCGCGTCCAACCGTCATCTTCACCAGCGGATTCGACTCGATCCTGGAAGAGTCCTACTTCGCCGTCGCAGCGGCGGCCCTGCGCCGCGGCTATAACTGCCTCGCCTACGACGGCCCCGGGCAGGGCGCCGCCCTGCGCGAGCAGCGCCTGTTCTTCCGCCCCGACTGGGAAGCTGTCCTCACCCCTGTCGTCGACTACGCCCTCACCCGACCGGAGATCGAGCCCGACCGCATCACGCTGCACGGATACAGCTTCGGCGGCCACTTGATAGCCCGTGCCGCCGCCTTCGAGCACCGTGCTGCGGCCCTTGTATTGGACGGCGGCATCTACAGCTACTACGACGCCACCACCCGGCTGGTCCCGTCGTGGCTGCTGCAATGGGCCCTGGACGGCCGTGACGAAGAAGTCGAGCAGGCCCTGCCGCTGGCTCTGACACACAGCACATCCCTGCGCTGGGCTCTGCGCAACGGCGTCTGGACCTTCGGCGCCGACTCCATGCCCGATTACGTGCGCCGCTCCCGCTCCTACACCCTTGAGGGTGTCGCTCAGCAGATCACCACCCAGGCCCTCATCTTCGACCCGGACAACGACTTCGCCTTCAACGGCGAACCACTCCGCATGCACCAAGCCCTCAAAGGCCCAAGCACCCTGATCACCCTCCCCGAGACGGAAGGAGCCGGTGAACACTGCAGCTACGGCGGCCGCTCCACCCTCCACCAGCACATGTACGACTGGCTCGACGAGACCCTCCGGGCCCACGTCTAAAGGACCTTGGACCGTCGTTTCACTTGGCGAGCCGGCGGTGGTTGACGAGGCTGCTCCCCAGCTCCTCGGACACCGTCTGCTCAGCAAGGCTCGTCCTGCACAACACGCCACAGGCCCTGAGGAATCGACGTCTTGTCCCGTGGCGACAGTTACTGGCCCAATCACGGCACGACACGCGCCGTGCGCTTCGTTCGCGATGGCGGCCAAAAGAATCAGGGGCAAGAGGCGTCGGCGGTACCTCCGCAGTTCGCTGACGCCTACGCGTAAGAGCAGGCACGCCGTGCCGGGCGAGCCCCCTGCTCAGCGCGCGGGCCCGACGCCTCCGTAGGCGCGGGCGGTGCGGGGCTCAGCGTGAACGGTGTCGGGCGCTCAGGCGCTCCATCCACGGTGTGAAGGCGAGTAGCAGCAGGCTGTAGGGCGTTGTCTCGTTGGCTGACCGGCCTGGGATGATCGTGTAGTTGGTTGTGCCGGGGAGGGGTTCGCTCGTGTCGTCCGCGTCGCCGTCGTACAAGGGGCACCGGTACCCGGTCGAGGTGATCGCGCACTGCGTGTGGCTGTACTTCCGTTTCCCGCTCAGCTTCCGCGAGGTCGAGGAGCTGATGCTCGAGCGCGGCGTGCTCGTCTCCCACGAGACGGTCCGGCGCTGGTGCGCGAAGTTCGGGCAGATCTACGCGAACGGCCTGCGCCGCCGGCGGCCCCGGCCGGGCGCCAAGTGGCACCTGGACGAGGTCTTCGTGAGGATCAACGGTGAGTTGAAGTACCTGTGGCGGGCCGTGGACGCCGACGGCGCCGTCCTTGACATCCTTGTGCACAACCGGCGGGACAAGGCCGCGGCCCGGCGTTTCTTCCGTCGCCTGCTGAAGACGACCCGCACGGTGCCCCGGGTGATCGTCACCGACAAGCTGCGCTCCTACGGCGCCGCCCACCGCGAGGTCATGCCCTCGGTCGAGCACCGCTCGCACAAGGGCCTGAACAATCGGGCCGAGAACAGCCACCAGCCCACCCGGCAGCGCGAACGCGCCATGAAAGGCTTCCGCAGCGTCGGCGGAACCCAGCGGTTCCCGGCCGTATGCAGCGGCATCTCACCCCACTTCCCACCCCGCCGCCACCTGATGACCGCCCCCGGCTACCGAGCCGAGATGACCATCCGCTTCGCCATCTGGGACCAGATCACCCGCGCCGCCGGCCAGCCCGCCGAGGCCTGAGCACCGGCCCGGAACCCGGCCCCTCCCCACGCCCCGACGCGCCGCCACAGACCCACGCACCCGATAATGTGACAGCGCCCTGTGGAGGCCACATGATTCCCGCGACTGTGCCCACCGAAGCCATCTTCGATCGCGGCAACCTGCCCGATGAGTCGCGACCTTGGTGGAGCCGTCGCGGTTGAGGCGGAGGGCCACCCCGTCGCTGCTCGAGGTGGGTGAAGAGCTCATCGAAGTGCGCCGCGAACTGCTCCAACGGCCCCGGCGCGGCCGGAGACGGCTTCACTCTGGTCATCACCAACCCCCTCCACCGGTCAGCGAAAGCCGCCTACCCGCCCATCCCTTGTGACCCGCGCTTCGTGGTATCCCGCTCAGGCCGGGGACCGGCTCGCCATCACCATGGAGGCGACCGAGACCCTCCCGCAGTGGACCGAGGTCTACGAGGTGACCGAGGACGGGCAGGCGCTGCGGTTCGTGGGCAGTGACGCGCCCGAGGACCTCAAGGGCGGCTGGTACGCGGGCCCGTTCCCGAGCTGCACGACACGGACCCGTTCGAGACGCCGTGGATGGAGGCCGGGTCTTCAGCCCCGCTGGTCGGGCACCGGCGCTTCCCTTGAGCCCTGAGTTACTGAGGTTTTCACGGCGAGGTCGGTGGGGTGAGAGCCAGACCTGTGGCGGTCAGGCAGCCGTCGACCAGGTGGGGGCGGAGCTGGATCCTGCGTAACTCGCGGCGAAGGGTGCGGTCGAGGTC
>NZ_JAVRFH010000088.1:0-14599 GCF_031845825.1 Streptomyces lancefieldiae
CGTCGGTGAGGAGGTCGACGGCGCCGAGGTTCTGGTCGGGGTCGTGGGCGAGCGCGGTGAGCAGGACGGACAGGCGCCGGGCGAGCCGTTCCACGGTGGCGTGGTCGAAGAGGTCGGAGGCGTATCCCAGCGTCCAGAGCAGCCCGGCGGGACCAGCCCCGGAGTCGTACCGCTCCTCGATCCCCACCGTCAGGTCGAACTTGGCCGAACCCGTGCCGACGGGGAACGTCTCGACGTCCAGTCCCGGCCAGGAGGTCGTACGACCACCGGGGCCGCCCGCGTCCTTCTGGACGAGCATCACCTGGAAGAGGGGGTGCCGGGCGAGGGCGCGGGCCGGGTTCAGCTCCTCCACCAGCCGCTCGAACGGCACGTCCTGATGCGCGAACGCCTCCAGATCGGCGTCACGGACCCGCCCCACCAACTCACGGAACGTGGGATCCCCCGACGTGTCCGTACGCAGCACCAGCGTGTTGACGAAGAAGCCGACGAGATCGTCCAGGGCCTCGTCCGACCGACCCGCCACGGGCGTCCCCAGCGGAATGTCCGTCCCCGCACCGAGCCGGGTGAACAACGCGGCCAGAACCGCCTGGCACACCATGAACACCGTCGCACCCGACGACCGGGCCAGCTCCACCACCCGACCGTGCACCTCCGCACCCAGCACCAGCGGCACCGCGTCACCCCGGTGACTCGGCACAGCCGGACGCGCACGGTCCACCGGCAACGCCACCTCCTCCGGCAGACCCGCCAGCACCCCCCTCCAGTGCTCCAACTGACGGAACGCGACACTCCCCCGGTCCTCCACACGCCCCAGCACCTCCTGCTGCCACAACGTGTAGTCCGCGTACTGCACCGGCAGTTCGGGCCACACCGGCTCTTGCCCGGAGGTGCGGCGCGTGGTGTAGGCGGTGGCGAGGTCCCGTACGAGCGGACCGAGGGACCACCCGTCGGCGGCGATGTGGTGGCAGACGAGCAGGAGGACGTGGTCGTCGTCGGCGACCGTGAACAGGGCGGCTCGCAACGGGAGTCCGGTGGTCAGGTCGAAGACGTGACGGGCGGCCTCGCTCAGGTCGCAGGCGAGCCGGTCCGGGTCCGTGGGGACGGACTCCCAGGGAACTTCGGCCTCTTCGGCCGCCAGGACGTCCTGCCAGGGGCCGGTGTCCGACTCCGGGAAGCGGGTACGCAGCGCCTCGTGACGCCCGACGACGTCCCCCAGCGCCCGGCGGAGGGAATCCTCGTCCAGGGTGCCGCGCAGGCGGAGCGCGAACGGCACGTTGTAACTGGGATTCGGCTGCGTGCGGCTGAGGAACCACAGCCGCTGCTGCGCGTACGACAACGGAATCATGGTCTCTCCTCAGGAGCGGGGCCGGCGCCGCAGGGCCGGCCGGGCCTTCTCGGCGCCGTCCAGGCGCTCGGCGAGGGCGGCGGGGGTCGGCGCTTCGAACACGGTCTTGACGGACAGTTCGACGTCGCACACCGCACGGATGCGACTGATGAGGCGGGTGACGAGCAGGGAGTGGCCGCCCAGGTGGAAGAAGTCGTCGTCCACTCCGGCGTCCGGGACTCCGAGGGCCTCGGCGAAGAGGTCGCAGAGGAGCTTCTCCTGCGGGGTGCGCGGGGCGCGGCCTCCGGGGCGCGGGCCTGCGTCGGGGGCGGGCAGGGCGTGGCGGTCGAGCTTGCCGGTGGGGGTGAGCGGGAGGGCGTCCAGGAGGGTGAAGCTGCCGGGGCGCAGGTGTTCGGGGAGGTGGGCGGCGGCGTGGGCCCGGGCTGCGTCGACGTCGAGAGCGGTGCCGGGTTCGGCGACCAGGTAGGCCGCGAGGCGCTTGTCCCCGGGGCGGTCCTCCCGGACCACGACCGCCGCCTGACGGATCCCCGGATGCCCCATCAGGACCGCCTGGACCTCACCCGGCTCGACCCGGAAACCACGGATCTTCACCTGCCCGTCCGCGCGGCCGAGGAACTCCACGACGCCGTCGGGCCTCATCCGCACGAGGTCACCGGTGCGGTACAGGCGCTCCCCCGGAACACCGTACGGATGCGCGACGAAACGCTCCGCCGTCAGACCCGGCTGACCCACATACCCCCGGGCCAGCCCCACACCCGCCATGTACAACTCACCCACCACACCGACGGGTACCGGACGAAGCCGCCCGTCGAGCACGAAGACCCGCTTGTTCGCCACCGGCCGGCCCACCGGCACCGACGAACCGACCGTGTCACACTCCTCCACCGCACGGCAGCAGGTGAAGATCATCGACTCGACCGGCGAGTACCCGTTGACCAGCCGCAGCCCCGGATACTCCGCCAACGCCTTCGCCACATGCGCCACCGACAACGGCTCACCACCCGTCATCAACTGCCGCACCCCGGCAAAACACCCCGGAAACTCGTCCAGCAGGAAATTGAACAGACTCGAAGACACATGCACCGTCGTCACCCCATGCCCCGCGATCAACCGGGCGATCACCGACGGCTCAGGCCTCAACCCCGGCTGGAGCACACAGGTACCCCCGTGCAGCAACGCACCGAACAACTCCAACGCGAACGCGTCCCAGGACACCGGCGCACACTGCAACCACACCTGACCCGGCCCGAACGACACGAAATCCTGACCGGTAAGGGTGCCGGTGAGGGACCGGTGAGGGGCCACCACGCCCTTCGGCACCCCCGTCGAACCCGACGTGAACATCACACACGCCACATCCTCCGGACCCACGACCCGCCCCAGATCCCCACCCTCCAGCGAAGCGACCACCCCCGCCTCGGCATCCACGGCAACCGACCGCACCCTCGTGCCGTCCCAGTGACCGGCGAACCGGGCCAGGGTGACGACCCGGGAGACACCGGCCAGAGAGGCGACGGCACGGACCCGCTCCACCGGGAGGCCGGGGTCGAGGAGGGTGTACCCCGCGCCCGCCTTGAGGACAGCCAGAACGGCCACCACCAACTCGGTGTCACGCTCCAACAACACACCCACGGTCTCGCCGCGCCGCACTCCGTGCGCGACCAGATGACGGGCGAGCCGGTTCGCCCGCGCGTTCAACTCGCCGTAACCGACCCTCCGGTCCCCCACCACGAGAGCCGTCGCCCCGGGAGCACGCACCGCCCACCCCTCGAACAGCTCGTGCACACACACCCCGGACGGGAAGTCGACAGCCGTGGCATTCCAGCCGCGCAGGAGCAACCGGCGCTCCTCCGCACCGAGAACCTCCAGGTCACCGATCCGTGCATCCGGCTCGGCGACGGCCGCCTCCAGCAGCCGCACCAGCCTCGCCACCAGCACCTCCGCACCGCCCCGGTCGAACAGATCCACGGCGTACTCGAGGGCTCCGGTGATGCCTGCGGGGGTGCCGTCGGCGTCGTGGGTCTCGGTGAAGGCGGCCGTGAGGTCGAACTTGGCGGTGCCGTTGAGCACGGTCTCCATCCGGGCGTGGAGCCCGGGGAGTGCGAAGGCCGCCTCGGTGTTGTTCTGGAGGACCAGCATCACCTGGAAGAGCGGGTGCCGGGCGAGGGAACGGGCCGGGTTCAGCTCCTCGACCAGCCGCTCGAACGGCACGTCCTGATGGGCGTACGCCACCAGATCCGTCTCCCGTGCCCTCGCGACGAGCTCGCGGAAGGTCGGATCGCCGGAGGTGTCGGTCCGCAGCACGAGCGTGTTGACGAAGAAGCCGACGAGATCGTCCAGGGCCTCGTCCGCACGCCCGGCGACGGGAGTGCCGAGCGGGATGTCGGTCCCGGCCCCGAGACGCGTCAGCAGCGCCGCCAGACCCGCCTGGAGGACCATGAAGAGGGTTCCGCCGGAGGTCCGGGCGAGTCGCAGCAGGTCCTGGTGGAGGCGCGGTTCGAGGCGGACGGGCACGGTGTCGCCGCGATGGCCGGCGACGGCGGGGCGTGGCCGGTCGGTGGGCAGCACCAGGGTGTCGGGGAGGTCGGCAAGGGTGTCCCTCCAGTGCGCGGTCTGCCGGGCGAGGAGGCTTTCCGGGTCGTTCTCGTCGCCCAGCAGCGCGCGCTGCCACAGCGTGTAGTCGGCGTACTGCACCGGCAGCGGTGCCCAGCCCGGGTCCCGGCCGGCCGCGCGGGCCCCGTAGGCGGTGGCCAGGTCCCGTACCAGCGGCGCCATCGACCACCCGTCGCAGGCGATGTGGTGCACCACCAGCAGCAGTACGTGCTCCCCGGCTCCGTCACCGAACAGGTGGGCTCGCAGCGGTAGGTCGCAGTCGAGGTCGAAGGGCCGCGCGGCGTGGGAGGCGAGGACGGGGGCCAGGCTCTCCGCCTCGGTGGAGGCGACGACCGTCACGGTGAGGTCCGGCCGTGCCAGAACCGGCGACAGGATCCGCTGCCGTACCCGGCCGTGCTCCTCGGGGAACACGGTGCGCAGCGCCTCGTGCCGGTGGACGACGTCGGTGAGCGCGGCGGTGAGGGCCGCCCGGTCGGGTGGGCCGTCGAGACGCAGTGCGTGGGCGACGTTGTATGAAGCGGCGCCGCCTGCTGCCCGGTCGAGGAACCAGAGGCGCTGCTGGGCGTGGGAGAGCGGGAGTTCGACGGGCCGCTCGGCGGGGAGCAGGGCGGGGCGGGCCCGCTCGGCGCTGTCGAGGCGTTGGGCGAGGGCCGCCACGGTCGGGGCCCGGAAGAGGTCGCGGATGGTGAGTTCCGAGCCGAGGGCGCCTCGGACACGGGCGGCCAGGCGGGCGGCGAGCAGGGAGTGGCCGCCCCGGTCGAAGAAGTCGTCGTCGATGCCGACGTCCGGGACTCCGAGGATCTGGGCGAACAGCCCACAGAGGATCTCCTCGCGCGGGGTGCGCGGGGCGCGGTGGGTGGCGCCGGCCGCGAAGTCGGGGGCGGGCAGGGCACGGCGGTCGAGCTTGCCGTTGGGAGTGAGTGGGAGCGCCTCCAGGGTGACGACCGCGGACGGCACCATGTAGGGGGGCAGGGTGCGGGCCAGGTGGTCGCGCAGCTCGGCCGGGTCGACGCCGCCGACGACGTAGCCGACGATGTGCCGGTCCCCGGGGCGGTCCTCGCGGACGACGACAGCCACGTGGGCGACGCCGGGGTGCCGGGCGGCAACGGCCTCGATCTCGCCGAGTTCGATCCGGAAGCCACGCACCTTGACCTGGCCGTCGGCGCGCCCGGCGAGTTCCAGCGCCCCGTCGGCGCGCCACCGGGCGAGGTCGCCGGTGCGGTACATCCGTGCGCCGGGCGGTCCGTAGGGGTGGGCGGTGAACCGGTCGGCGGTGAGGGCGGGACGGTGGCGGTAGCCGTGGGCGAGGCCGTCGCCGGAGACGTACAGTTCGCCGACGACGCCCGCCGGTACGGGCCGCAGGCCTTCGTCGAGGACGTACACCTGGGTGTGGGCGAGCGGTCCTCCGACGGGGACGACCGTGCGTTCCGCGTCGTTCTCCGTGACCTGGTGGCAGTTGGTGAACACCATGGATTCGACGGGGCCGTAGCCATGGACGAGCCGCAGGTGCGGGAAGTCCCGCCGGACGCGCAGGAGGTGGGCGACGGAGGGCGACTCGCCGCCCGTCATGACCTGGCGCAGGGTGCGGAACACCTCCGGGTGGGTGTCGGCCATGACGGCGAAGAGACCCGCGGACAGCCAGACGGTGGTCACCTCGTGTTCGGCGACGAGCGCGGCGATCACGGCCGGCTCCGGGCTCTGCCCCGGGGCGAGGACACAGGTGCCGCCGTGCAGCAGGGCGGGCCACAGCTCCAGGGTGAGGCCGTCCCAGGAGACGGGCGCGCACTGGAGGAAGACCTGGTCGGGACCGAAGCGGACGTAGTCCTGCCCGAAGAAGGTGCGGACGGTGGCACGGTGCGGGGAGGCGACGCCCTTGGGGCGGCCGGTGGAGCCGGAGGTGAACAGGACGCAGGCGACGTCGTCGGCCAGGACCCGTACGTCGGGGGCCGTGGCGGGCCGGCTCTCGATCAGGGACCGGTCGTGTGGTGCGTCGGTACGGACGACGGTGAGGTCCTCGGGCAGCCGTCCGGAGAGCCGGCCGTGGGTGACGACGGTGCGGACGCCGGCCTCCTCGACGATGGAACGGGTGCGGTCCTCGGGGTGGTCCGGGTCCAGGGGCACGTAGGCGGCGCCGCACTTGAGAACGGCGAGGAAGCCGATGACGAGGTCGGGGCCGCGCTCGACGAGGACGCCGACGACGTCGCCACGGGTGACGCCGAGTTCCGTGAGGTGGTGGGCGAGGCGGTTGGCGCGGGCGTCGAGTTCTCCGTAGCCGATCCGCTCGTCGCCGAAGATCACGGCGGTGGCGTGCGGCGTGCGGTTGGCCTGTTCGGTGACCAGGTCGTGCAGGCAGCGGTCGTGCGGGTAGGCGGCCGCGGTGTCGTTCCAGGTGGTGAGGGTGGTGCGGCGTTCCTCGGGGGAGAGTACGTCGAGGGCGCCGAGGTGGCGGTCGGGGTCGGCGACGGCGGCGGTCAGGAGGCGCTCCAGGCGGGCGAGGAGCGTGCGCGCGGTGTCGGTGTCGAAGAGGTCGGTGGCGAACTCGAGGCCTCCGTCGAGCCCGGCGGGGGCTCCCGTGAGGTCAAGGGTCTCGGTGAGGGCGAGGGACAGGTCGAACTTGGTGGCCGTGTTGGGCACGGGTTCGGGCCGCGCGGTGGCGTCGCCGAGCCGGACGTCGGTCTCCCCGGTGTTCTGGAGGACCAGCAACACCTGGAAGAGCGGGTGGCGGGTGAGCGAGCGGACGGGGTTGAGCTCCTCGACCAGCCGCTCGAACGGCACGTCCTGATGGGCGTAGGCGGCGAGGTCGGTGTCACGGACCCGTGCGAGGAGCTCGCGGAAGGTGGGGTCGCCGGAGGTGTCGGTCCGCAGCACCAGCGTGTTGACGAAGAAGCCGACGAGATCGTCCACGGCCTCGTCGGTACGGCCGGCCACGGCCGTACCGAGCGGGATGTCGGTCCCGGCGCCGAGACGGGTGAGCAGGGCGGCCAGGCCGGCCTGTACGACCATGAACAGAGTGGAGTGGGTCTCCCGGGCCAGGTCACGCAGCCGCCGGTGGAGTTCGGGGCCGAACCGTACGGGCAGCAGGGCGCCGTCACCGCGGGCGTCCCCGGGCCGGGGTCGGTCGGTGGGCAGGGGCAGGTGGTCGGGCAGGTCGGCCAGGGCGTCGCGCCAGTGGTCCAGTTGGCGGGCGAGGAGGCTGTCCGGGTCGGAGTCGTCGCCGAGGAGCCGACGCTGCCAGAGGGTGTAGTCGGCGTACTGGACCGGGAGGGGCGCCCACGTGGGCGCGTCCCCGGTGGCGCGGGCCGCGTAGGCCGTGGCCAGATCGCGCAGCAGCGGGTTCATGGACCAGCCGTCGGCGGCGATGTGGTGCATCACCAGGAGCAGCACCTGTTCGTCCGTGTCCGTCGCGAACAGGTGGGCACGCAAGGGGAGTTCGTTGGCGAGGTCGAAGCGGTGGGCCGCGGCGGCCCGGACGGCGGTGGTGAGTTCCTCGGGAGTGTGGGCGTGGTCGGCGACGACCAGGGTCGGACGGGCGTGCGGGGCGGGGACGACGGACTGGTGGGGCCGGCCGTCGACGGCCGGAAAGAGGGTGCGCAGGGCCTCGTGCCGGCCGACGAGGTCGACGAGCGCGGCCCGGAGGGCGTCCGGGTCGATGGTGCCGTGGAGCCGGGCGGCGAAGGTCAGGTTGTAGGCGGTGCCGCCGGTGTCGCCCTGGGCCGCGTCGAGGAACCAGAGGCGCTGTTGGGCGTAGGAGAGCGGAAGTTCGGTGGGGCGCTCGACGGGGCGTAGGGCCGGCCGGGCCCGGTCGGCACCGTCGAGGCGGCGGGCGAGGGCCGCTACGGTGGGTGCCTGGAAGAGGTCTCGGATGCCGGCCTCGACGCCGAGGGCGGTGCGGATGCGGCCGATCAGCCGCGCGGCGAGCAGGGAGTGGCCGCCCAGGTGGAAGAAGTCCTCGTCCACTCCGGCGTCCGGGACTCCGAGGACGTCGGCGAAGAGGCCGCAGAGGACTTCCTCCCGCGCGGTGCGCGGGGCGCGGTGGGTGGCACCGGACGCGAAGTCGGGGGCGGGCAGGGCGTGGCGGTCGAGCTTGCCGTTGGGGGTGAGCGGGAGGGCGTCCAGGACGACGACCGCGGAGGGGACGAGGTGTTCGGGGAGCCGGTCGGCCACGTGGCCCCGTAGTTCCTCGGGCGTTGCGGACGCGGCCGCGCCGAGGACGGCGTAGGCCACGAGGCGCTTGTCCCCGGGGCGGTCCTCCCGGACCACGACCACCGCCTGACGGATCCCCGGATGCCCCATCAGGACGGCCTGGACCTCACCCGGCTCGACCCGGAAACCACGGATCTTCACCTGACCATCGGCCCGCCCCACGTACTCCAGGACACCGTCGGCACGCCACCGCACCAGATCACCGGTGCGGTACACCCGCTCCCCCGGAACACCGTACGGATGCGCGACGAAACGCTCCGCCGTCAGACCCGGCTGACCCACATACCCCCGGGCCAGCCCCACACCCGCCATGTACAACTCACCCACCACACCGACGGGTACCGGACGAAGCCGCCCGTCGAGCACGAAGACCCGCTTGTTCGCCACCGGCCGGCCCACCGGCACCGACGAACCGACCGTGTCACACTCCTCCACCGCACGGCAGCAGGTGAAGATCATCGACTCGACCGGCGAGTACCCGTTGACCAGCCGCAGCCCCGGATACTCCGCCAACGCCTTCGCCACATGCGCCACCGACAACGGCTCACCACCCGTCATCAACTGCCGCACCCCGGCAAAACACCCCGGAAACTCGTCCAGCAGGAAATTGAACAGACTCGAAGACACATGGACACTGGTGACTCCGTGGGCCGCCATGAGCTCCACCACAGCCGCCGGCTCAGGCCTCAACCCCGGCTGGAGCACACAGGTACCCCCGTGCAGCAACGCACCGAACAACTCCAACGCGAACGCGTCCCAGGACACCGGCGCACACTGCAACCACACCTGATCCGGCCCGAACGACACGAAATCCTGACCGGTAAGGGTGCCGGTGAGGGACCGGTGAGGGGCCACCACACCCTTCGGCACCCCCGTCGAACCCGACGTGAACATCACACACGCCGCATCCTCCGGACCCGCGACCCGCCCCAGATCCCCACCCTCCAGCGAAGCGACCACCCCCGCCTCGGCATCCAGGCGCACCAGAACAGCAGGGCCGTCCAGCCACTCCTCCGCCGCCCCACCGGTGGTGACGACCACACCCGCCCCGGCACTCTCGACCACCGACCGCAGACGCTCCACGGGAAACCCGGCGTCCAGCAGCGTGAACCCGGCACCGGCCTTCAGCACGGCCAGCACGGCGACGACGAGATCCACACCCCGGTCGAGAAGCACAGCGACCAGATCACCCCGGCCCACCCCACGATCCCGAAGATGACGAGCCAGCCGGTTCGCGGACGCGTTCAGCTGCCCGTAACCGATCCTCCGGTCCCCCACCACGAGAGCCGTCGCCCCGGGAGCACGCACCGCCCACCCCTCGAACAGCTCGTGCACACACGCCCCGGACGGGAAGTCGACAGCCGTGGCGTTCCAGCCGCGGAGAAGTGCGGTGCGTTCGTCGGCCGCGAGGACGTCGAGCACGCCGATGGGCAGGTCCGGCTCGGCCTCGGCTGCCGTCAGGAGGCGGACCAGGCGCGCGACGATCGCCTCGGCCGTGTCGCGGTCGAACAGGTCGGTGGCGTACTCCAGGAAGCCGGACATGCCGGCCGGGGTGCCGTCCTCGCGGTGGTGCTGTTCGGCGACGAAGGTGAGGTCGAACTTGGCGCTGTGGCGTTCGGGGTGCTCCGCACGGACCTCGCAGCCGGGCAGGGACATGGCCGGTGTGGCGTCCTGGAGCGCCAGCATCACCTGGAAGAGGGGGTGCCGGGCGAGGGAACGGACCGGGTTCAGCTCCTCGACCAGCCGCTCGAACGGCAGGTCCTGGTGGGAGTACGCGGCGAGGTCGGTGTCGCGGGTGCGGGCGAGGAGCTCCCGGAAGGTGGGGTCGCCAGAGGTGTCGGTCCGCAGCACGAGTGTGTTGACGAAGAAGCCGACGAGATCGTCCAGGGCCTCGTCCGCACGCCCGGCGACGGGTGTGCCGAGCAGGATGTCGGTCCCGGCCCCGAGACGGGTCAGCAGCGCCGCCAGACCCGCCTGCACCACCATGAACAGCGTGCAGTCGCTGCGGCGGGCGAGGTCGAGCAGCCGTGCGTGCAGCTCCTCGTCGAGGGTGAGGGGCACGCTGTCACCCCGGTGACTGGCGACGGCGGGCCGGGGCCGGTCCGTGGGGAGGGCCAGCTCGTCGGGGGCCCCGGCCAGGGACTCCCGCCAGAAGTCCAGTTGTCGACGGGCCAGGCTCTGCGGATCGTCCTCGTCTCCCAGGAGCTCGCGCTGCCACAGGGTGTAGTCGGCGTACTGGACGGGCAGGGGCGACCAGTCCGGCGCACGGCCCGCCCGGCGTACCGCGTAGGCGGTGGCGAGGTCCCGTACGAGCGGACCGAGGGACCAACCGTCGGCGGCGATGTGGTGGCAGACGAGCAGGAGGACGTGGTCGTCGTCGGCGACGGTCGACAAGGTGGCCCGCAGTGGGGGCTCGGCGGCCAGGTCGAAGCGGTGGACGGAGCCTTCGGACAGGACCCGGGGAAGGTCTTCCTCCGCGTGACCGACCATGTGCCACGCGGACCTGGCCAGCAGGTCGAGGTCGGCGCCGGTGCGGACGTCGAGGACGTGCTGCCAGGGCTCTCCGTCCGCCGTGGGGAACACCGTGCGCAGGGCCTCGTGGCGGGCCATCACGTCGATCACGGCGAGGCGCAGCGCACCGGTGTCGAGCGGTCCCCGCACTCGCAGGGCGAGCGGCACGTTGTAGGAGGCATTCGGTTCCTCGACCTGGTCGAGGAACCAGAGCCGCTGCTGGGCGAAGGAGACCGGGACGCGGTCCGGCCGTCGGGCGGCCAGCAGGGCCGGGCGGGGGGCGGCATCGGCGCCCGGGTCGGCGTCGGTGCCGGCGCTGTCGAGGCGCTCGGCGAGCCCGGCAACGGTGGGTGCGTGGAACAGCTCGCCGATTCCGACATGGATGCCGAGCGTGGTGCGGATGCGGCTGCTCAGGCGGGCGGCGAGCAGGGAGTGGCCGCCCAGGTCGAAGAAGCTGTCGTCCACGCCGAGCTGGTCGACGTCGAGCACGTCGGCGAAGAGGCCGCAGAGGAGCTTCTCCTGCGGGGTGCGCGGGGCGCGGCCTCCGGGGCGCGGGCCTGCGTCGGGGGCGGGCAGGGCGTGGCGGTCGAGCTTGCCGGTGGGGGTGAGCGGGAGGGCGTCCAGGAGGGTGAAGCTGCCGGGGCGCAGGTGTTCGGGGAGGTGGGCGGCGGCGTGGGCCCGGGCTGCGTCGACGTCGAGAGCGGTGCCGGGTTCGGCGACCAGGTAGGCCGCGAGGCGCTTGTCCCCGGGGCGGTCCTCCCGGACCACGACCGCCGCCTGACGGATCCCCGGATGCCCCGTCAGGACCGCCTGGACCTCCCCCGGCTCGACCCGGAAACCACGGATCTTCACCTGACCATCGGCCCGCCCCACGTACTCCAGGACACCGTCGGCACGCCACCGCACCAGATCACCGGTGCGATACACCCGCTCCCCCGGAACACCGTACGGATGCGCGACGAAACGCTCCGCCGTCAGACCCGGCTGACCCGCATACCCCCGGGCCAGCCCGGCACCGGCGAGGTAGAGGTCGCCGACGACACCGGGCGGGACCGGGCGGAGCCGCTCGTCGAGCACGTACATCCGCTCGTTTCCGATCGGCCGGCCGATCGGGATCGTGGGGCGTCGGGCGTCCTCCGGGGTGATGTGGTGGGTCGAGACGAAGATCATCGCCTCGACCGGTCCGTACCCGTTGACGAGCCGCAGCCCCGGATACTCCGCCAACGCCTTCGCCGCGTGGGCGGGAGACGCGGCTTCGCCGCCGCCGATGACCTGGCGCATCCCGGTGAAGCAGCCCGGGAACTCGTCGAGCAGGAAGTTGAGCAGGCTCGCCGACAGGTAGGCGGTGGTGATGTGGTGGCGGGCGATGAGCTCGGCGATCAGCGCCGGTTCCGGCTTCCCGCCGGGCTGGAGGACGCAGGTGCCGCCGTGCACCAGGGGCCCGAAGACCTCGAGCGCGAACGCGTCCCAGGACACCGGCGCGCACTGCAACCACACCTCGTCCGCTCCGAAGGCCACGAAGTCCTGGCCGGTGAGGGTGCCCGTGAGGGCCCGGTGAGGGGCCACCACGCCCTTGGGCACTCCCGTCGAACCCGACGTGAACATCACGCACGCCGCGTCCTCCGGACCCACCGAGCGGTCCGGCGCCGTGTCCGCACACGCCGCGATCCGCGCCGCGTCCGCGTCGAGCCGCACCAGGGCGACCACCGGGCCCAGCCCGTCACCGAGGTCGCCGGCGGTGACGGCCAGTGAGACCCCGGCGCGTCCCACGACGTCCCGCAGCCGCTCCACGGGGAATCCCGGGTCCAGCAGCGTGTACGCCGCGCCCGCTTTCAGCACCGCCAGGATCGTCACGATCAGCCGCGGCTCACGCTCCAGCAACACACCCACCGTGTCACCACGCCGGACTCCCTCGCCCACGAGGTGCCGCGCCAGCCGGTTCGCCTCCCGCTCCAGCGCCCCGTACGAGACCCGTACGTCGCCGAAGACCAGCGCCGTCGACTCCGCCGACAGCCCGGCGCGCTCCTCGAACAGCTCATGCACACACGCCCCGGACGGCAACGCACGGTCCGTGGTGTTCCAGTCGTCCAGCAGCCTCCGCCGCTCCCCCGCACCCAGGACGTCCAGATCACCGATCGGGACGTCCGGCGCCGCGACAGCCCCCTCCAACAGCCGCACCAGACGCGCCACCAGCGCCTCGGCACTGCCCCGGTCGAACAGGTCCGCCGCGTACTGGGCCGTGCCGTGGATGCCGGTGGGGCGACCGGTGTCGTCGTATCCTTCGGTGACGTCGAAGGTCAGGTCGAACTTGGCGACATCGAGGGACAGCACGCCTTGTTCGACAAGCTCCAGGCCGGGCAGCCGCGGCGTGGCGACGGCGTTGTTCTGCAGGACCAGCATCACTTGGAAGAGCGGGTGGCGGGCCGGCGAACGGACCGGGTTCAGCTCCTCGACCAGCCGCTCGAACGGCAGGTCCTGGTGGGAGTACGCGGTGAGGTCGGTCTCCCGGACCCGTGCGAGGAGCTCGCGGAAGGTGGGGTCGCCGGAGGTGTCGGTCCGCAGCACCAGCGTGTTCGCGAAGAAGCCGACGAGATCGTCCAGGGCCTCGTCCGCACGCCCGGCGACGGGTGTGCCGAGCGGGATGTCGGTCCCGGCCCCGAGACGGGTCAGCAGCGCCGCCAGACCCGCCTGCACCACCATGAACAGCGTGCTGTCGCTGCGGCGGGCGAGGTCGAGCAGGCGTCCGTGCAGGTCGGCCGGCAGGTCCACGGGGACGGTGCCGCCCTCGTGCGAGGGCTGGAGCGGGCGCGGGCGGTCGGTGGGGAGCGTCAGCTCGTCGTCGAGTCCGGCCAGGGCCTGCCGCCAGTGCGCGAGGTGTCGGGTGAGCGCGGGGTCCGGGTCGGCCGGGTCGCCCAGCAGCTCCCGCTGCCACAGGGTGTAGTCCGCGTACTGGACGGGCAGCGGCGCCCAGTCGGGCGCGCGCCCCTCCACGCGGGCCCCGTACGCCGCGGCCAGGTCCCGCACCAGCGGCGCCAACGACCACCCGTCACAGGCGATGTGATGGGCCACCAGCAGCAGGACCCACTCCCCCGCCCCGGCTTCGAACAGGTGGGCCCGCAGCGGCGGTTCGGCGGCGAGGTCGAACCCCCGCCGGGCGGCGGCGGTGAGTGCCGCGCTGACACCGGCCTCGCCCGGGGAGCTGTGGGTCCAGGCGGCGCGGGCTTCCCGGGGCCTCAGCACCTGCTGGCGGGGCCGGCCGTCGGGGGCGGGGTAGAGGGTGCGCAGGGCTTCATGGCGCTCCACCACGTCGTCGACGGCCCAGCGCAGGGCGTCGGGGTCGAGAGTGCCCCGCAGCCGGAGGGCGAGCGGGACGTTGTAGGTGGCGCCGCTCACCACTGCCCGCGGGTATCCGGTGACTTCGGCCCGGTTGAGGAACCAGATGCGCTGCTGGGCGTGGGACAGAGGGAGTTCGGCGGGCCGTTCGGCGGGGCGCAGGGCCGGCGGGGCCTGCTCGGCGCCGTCGAGGGCGCGGGCGAGGCCCGCGACGGTCGGGTCCCGGAACAGCTCGCGGATGCCGATCTCGACGCCGAAGGTGCGGCGCACGCGGCTGATCAGGCGAGCGGCGAGCAGGGAGTGGCCGCCGAGCAGCAGGAAGCTCTCGTCCGCGCCGACCTCGTCCAGGCCGAGGACATCGGCGAACAGCCCGCACAGGGTTCGCTCGACGGGGGTGGCGGGGGCGCGGCCGACCGGCCCGGTGCGGGTCTCGGGGGCGGGCAGGGCGTGGCGGTCGAGCTTGCCGGTGGGGGTGAGCGGGAGGGCGTCCAGGACGACGACCGCGGAGGGGACGAGGTGTTCGGGGAGCCGGTCGGCCACGTGGCCCCGTAGTTCCTCGGGCGTTGCGGACGCGGCCGCGCCGAGGACGGCGTA
>NZ_JAVRFH010000089.1:0-14502 GCF_031845825.1 Streptomyces lancefieldiae
TTGATGGGGTAAGGCTCCCAGTAGACGACTGGGTTGATAGGCCGGATCTGGAAGCACCGTGAGGTGTGGAGGTGACCGGTACTAATAGGCCGAGGGCTTGTCCTCAGTTGCTCGCGTCCACTGTGTTAGTTCTGAGGCAACGAACAGTTGCCGGCTTTCGAGCTGAACAGACAATTAAAGAGTGTGCTTGTTCGCTCGAAACCATTAGGGTTTCGGTGGTCATAGCGTAGGGGAAACGCCCGGTTACATTTCGAACCCGGAAGCTAAGCCTTACAGCGCCGATGGTACTGCAGGGGGGACCCTGTGGGAGAGTAGGACGCCGCCGAACAATCTTTGGAAAGGACCCTTGGTCCCCAGCGTTCAGCTGGGGACCAAGGGTCCTTTCGTTTTTTCAGGGCGCACCGGGTACCCGGCTGCGCGAGAATGACTTGTAGTACCGAAGACAGGAGTCACCGATGCCCACCAACTCTCCCGACGACCGACCGGAGCGCGACCAGCGGCGACGGGACAGTGGTGACCGCGGGGACCGGAATGGTCAGCGCGGCGACCGTGGGGGTTTCCGTCGCGACGACGACCGCAACCGAGGCGGTTTCCGCCGTGACGACCGCCGAAGTGATGACCGTGGCGGGCAGCGTGGTGGAGAGCGTCCCTCCTTCCGTCGTGACGACCGTCGTGACGACAACCGCGGTGGCGGGTACGGGCGTCGTGACGACCGTGACCGTGGACCGCGTCGTGACGACCGTGGCGACCGTCCGTCCTTCCGCCGTGACGACCGTGGCGACCGTCCCTCGTTCCGTCGTGACGACCGTCGTGACGACAACCGCGGTGGCGGGTACGGGCGTCGTGACGACCGTGACCGCGGGCCGCGTCGTGACGACCGTGGTGACCGGGGCGACCGTCCGACCTACCGCCGCGATGACCGTGGCGGGCAGGGTGGTGGTGACCGTCCCTCCTTCCGCCGTGACGACAACCGCAGTGGCGGGTACGGGCATCGTGATGACCGTGACCGCGGGCCGCGTCGTGACGACCGGGGTGATCGTCCCTCGTTCCGCCGTGACGACCGTGGTGACCGGGGTGATCGTCCCTCGTTCCGCCGTGACGACCGTGGTGACCGGGGTGACCGTCCGTCCTTCCGCCGTGACGACCGTGGTGACCGGGGTGACCGTCCCTCGTTCCGCCGCGATGACCGTGGTGACCGGGGTGACCGTCCGTCCTTCCGCCGTGACGACCGTGGTGAC
Organism: Streptomyces lancefieldiae; assembly: GCF_031845825.1. Classification (NCBI taxonomy): domain Bacteria; kingdom Bacillati; phylum Actinomycetota; class Actinomycetes; order Kitasatosporales; family Streptomycetaceae; genus Streptomyces; species Streptomyces lancefieldiae. The sequence goes on from NZ_JAVRFH010000089.1 coordinate 1,239, forward strand.
CGGGGTGACCGTCCCTCGTTCCGCCGCGATGACCGTGGTGACCGGGGTGACCGTCCGTCCTTCCGCCGCGATGACCGTGGTGACCGGGGTGACCGTCCGTCCTTCCGCCGCGATGACCGCGGCGACCGCGGTGGCTTCCGTCGTGATGACAACCGTGGGGAGCGCGGCGGCTTCGGCCGGCGTGAGGACAACCGCGGTGGTGACCGGGGTGGGTACCGCGGCCGTGACGACCGTGGGGGACACGGGGCCCGGCGCGACGACCGAGGCGCGCGGCCCGGTGGGTTCCGCGGGCGGGACGACCGGCACGGTGGCGGTGGCCGTTTCCGTGAGGAGAGGGACCGGGACCGCGAGCCGATCAAGCGCCTGCCGATCCCCGAGGACGTCACGGGCGACGAGATCGACAAGGACGTACGACAGGAACTGCAGAGCCTGCCCAAGACGCTTGCCGAGGATGTCGCCAGGAACCTGGTGATGGTCGCCCGGTTGCTCGACGAGGACCCGGAGGCGGCGTACGGCTACTCCAAGGTGGCCCTGCGACTGGCGTCCCGTGTCGCCGCCGTACGGGAGGCCGGTGGGTTCGCCGCGTACGCCAACCAGAAGTACGGCGAGGCCCTGGCCGAGTTCCGGGCCGCCCGGCGGATGACCGGGTCGGTGGAGCTGTGGCCGGTCATGGCCGACTGCGAGCGCGGGCTCGGCCGACCGGAGAAGGCGCTGGACATGGCCGGCGCCCCCGAGGTGCACAAGCTGGACAAGGCCGGTCAGGTCGAGATGCGGCTCGTGGCGGCCGGCGCCCGGCGTGACATGGGTCAGCTGGACGCGGCCATCGTGACGCTGCAGAGCCCCGAGCTGGCCTCCAACTCCGTGCAGCCCTGGACCGCGCGCCTGCGGTACGCCTATGCCGACGCGCTGCTGGCCGCCGGCCGGGACCGGGAGGCGCGGGAGTGGTTCGCCAAGGCCGTGGAGTCCGACCGGGACGGCAGCACGGACGCCTCCGACCGGCTCGCCGAGCTGGACGGTGTGGAGTTCGTGGACGCCCTGGACGAGCACGAGCACGAGCACGAGAGCGACGGGGAGAGCCCCGCCGTCAAGGACGACGACGAGGACGCGGACGGCGAGAAGGACTGACGTCCGTGACATGACGACGCGGGGCGGGACCGGCACACGGTTCCGCCCCGCGTCGTCATGTCGTCCGTGTCGTCTCGTATCACCGGTCCAGCGTGCGCAGCACCAGGCCCGAGGCGGGCTTCGGGCCGAAGGACGTCGACTTGCGGGGCATCGTGACGCCCTGGCGGGCCAGGTCGCGGACGACCTCCTCGCGGACCGGGTGCATCAGTACCGCAGTACCGCCGTCGCGCTCCGCCTTCTCGACCGTGGCCGCCGTGTCGTGGATGTACGAGACGTGGGCCGCGGAGTCGTCGGGGACGTGCCAGACGTGCGCCAGGAGAGTGGCGTGCAGGACGGTGGCGTCCAGGGTGCGCCAGGCCTCGGGACGGCCGGCGGGGACCGTGCGGGCCAGCAGGTCGGGATCGGGCCGGTCGACGAGGTGGAAGGCGCCGTCGCCCGCGAGCAGGAAGGCGTTGCCGGTGTCGGCGGCCTTCGCCAGGGCGGCCATGGCCTCGGGCAGGGGCGTTTCGAGACGGCGGACGCGGAAGTGGCCCTCCAGGGCGGCCACGGCGTCGCTCACCGGGAGGTCGTGCAGCAGACGGTGGATGGCGCGGACCCTGAGCGGGTAGCGGGCCGTGTCGACCAGGAGGACGAGGCCGTGGTCCCAGGGGCTGGGGGAGGCGTGTTCCGCGCGGAGGGTGCGGTAGGTCGCCCAGCGGTGGTGGCCGTCGGCGATGAGGGCCTGGTGCCCCGCCAGCTCGGACCGGACGCGGGCCAGGTCGTCGGGGTCGGTGACCGACCACAGGCGGTGGCAGAAGCCGTCCTCCGTGGTCGTCGAGAGAAGCGGCGGCTGCTCGGCGGTGCGTTCCACGAGGGTGGTCGTGGCCGCCGTGTCACCGTCGCCGCGGTAGGTCAGGAGCAGGGGCTCCAGGTTCGCCGAGGTGGCCCGCATGAGCGCCGCCCGGTCGGCGACGACGTGCGGCATGACGTCCTCGTGCGGCAGGACGACCTGCTCCGCGGGGTCCGAGACGCGCAGGGCGCCGATGATGCCGCGTTGCAGCACGCCGTCGGCGTCGCGTTGCTCGTAGACGTACAGGCCCGGCTCCGGGTCGGCGGCCAGTACGCCCTCGGCCATCCAGCGCCGCAGGGTGCGGGCGGCCTGGTCGTTGCGCGCCTCGGGGGTGGCGGCCTGGGGCAGGATCAGGCGGACGATGTTGTGCGGGTCGGCCGACTCCAGGTGGAGCAGGCCGTCGGGGCGGACCACGACGTCGTACGGCGGGGACGTCACGGCCGCCAGGCTGCCGACCCGGTCGGGGTCGTAGCGGAGGCCTCGGAACGGGGTGAGTTCCAGGCCCCGGCGCGCCGTTGCTTCCGGGTGACCTGCAGTGTTCATTCCGGCATCGTACGTGTGTCAGTGGCATGGGGGATGATCGGGGAAAAGGTGTCGAACGAGGAGCGATGAGCGATGAGCCGGAGCGTCAGGACGAGTCCCGAGAGCAGTGGGCGGGGCCTGAGCGAGGCGTACGACACGGCGCTGCTCGACCTGGACGGGGTGGTGTACGCCGGGGGGAACGCGATCGCTCACGCGGTCGAGTCGCTCGCCACGGCCCGCGCGGGCGGCATGCACCTGGCGTACGTCACGAACAACGCGCTCCGGACTCCCCAGGCGGTGGCCGAGCACCTGACCGAGCTGGGCATACCGACGGCGGCCGGCGACGTCATCACCTCGGCGCAGGCGGTGGCCCGGCTGATCGCCGAGCAGGTGCCGTCGGGCGCGCGGGTGCTGGTGATCGGCGGTGACGGGCTGCGGGTGGCGCTGCGCGAGCGCGGTCTGGAGCCCGTGGAGTCGGCCGAGGACGATCCGGCGGCCGTGGTCCAGGGATTCGGAGGGCCCGAGCTGCCCTGGGGGCGGTTCGCGGAGGCCTGTTACGCCATCGCGCGCGGAGTTCCGTGGTTCGCCTCCAACACGGACCTGACGATACCCGGCGCGCGCGGCATCGCGCCGGGCAACGGCGCGGCGGTGGAGGTCGTGCGGATCGCCACCGGCGCCGATCCGCAGGTCGCGGGGAAGCCGCTGCCTCCCATGCACCGGGAGACGATCCTGCGGACCGGGGCCCAGCGGCCGCTGGTGGTGGGGGACCGGCTGGACACGGACATCGAGGGCGCGTTCAACGGGGAGGTCGACTCGCTGCTCGTCCTGACCGGTGTGACCGACGGGGCGCAGTTGCTGGCGGCGCCGCCGCGGCACCGGCCGACGTATGTCGACGCCGATCTGCGCGGGCTGCTCACCGGACAGCCGGAAGTCTCCGCCGACGGGGACGGTGGGTTCCGTTGCGGCGGCTGGACGGCGACGGCCGGTGCGGACCGGCTGGAGCTGGCGGGCGACGGCGCGGCGCTGGACGGACTGCGCGCGCTGTGCGCGGCGGCCTGGACGGCGGGCGGGGAGGCGGGGTGCGAGCTGGATTCGGGGAAGGCGTTGGCGCGGCTGGGATGGTGACTCGCCGCGCGGGGAAGGAGCCCGCGCGAGGGCGCGGTGCGGCGGCGACACTGGAATCGTGATCGATTGACAGGTTAGGTTAACCTAACTGCGTGTTGGTCGAGAGTCCCCCCGAACAGCGCGCGGAGACCGCCCCCGCGCCCCCGAAACGCCGTGCGATACGTGCCGTCGGGCTGCCCGTGTCCGCCGCGGTCCTGGTGCTCATCACGCTGGCGAGCATCGCGATCGGAGCGAAGGACCTGTCTCTGGCGCAGGTCTGGCACGGCTTGTTCCACGACTCCGGCACCTACGGCGACGTCGTGGTCGGCGAGCGGCTGTCGCGGACCGTGCTCGGTCTGTTGGCCGGCGCCGCGCTCGGGCTCTCCGGAGCCGTGCTCCAGGCGCTCACCCGCAACCCGCTGGCCGACCCCGGGCTGCTCGGCATCAACGCGGGTGCCTCCGCGGCGGTCGTCACGGCCATCACCTTCTTCGGCGTCACCTCGCTGACCGGGTACGTCTGGTTCGCCTTCGCCGGTGCGGCGGGCGTCGGCGCGCTGGTCTGGTTCCTGGGCGGCAGCCGGGGGGCCACGCCGGTGCGGCTGGTGCTGGCCGGCACCGCGATCAGCGCCGCGCTCTTCGGCTACCTCCAGGCCGTGATGATCATGGATGACGCGGCGCTGGGCAGGATGCGCTTCTGGACCGTCGGCTCGCTGTCCTCGGCGACGAACGACACCATCCAGGAAGTGCTGCCGTTCTTCGTGGCGGGCACGGTTCTCGCCCTGGCGCTCGCCCGGCCGCTCAACGCCATGGAGATGGGCGACGACACCGCCAGAGCCCTCGGCGCCAACCTGAACCGCACCCGGGCGCTGGCCATGCTGGCCGCGACCGTGCTGTGCGGGGCGGCGACCGCCGCCTGCGGGCCGATCGTGTTCGTCGGGCTGATGGTCCCGCACATCGTCCGCTCCTTCACCGGCCCCGACCTGCGCTGGATCCTGCCGTACGCGGCGATCCTGTCGCCCGTGCTGCTGCTCGGCGCGGACGTCCTCGGCCGGATCGTCGCTCGGCCCGCGGAGCTTCAGGTCGGCATCGTCACCGCCGTTCTCGGCGGGCCGGTCTTCATCCATCTCGTACGACGGCGGAGGACGGCCCAGCTGTGAAGCCCGTGAAGACCAATCGCGCCGTGCGGAGCCCGGGCGGCCTGTCGGTCCGCCTCGACGTCCGGTCCGTCGTCGTCGTTGCCCTGCTGCTGGTCGTCGCGCTCGCCGCGAGTGTCGTGCTGATCGGCACCGGCGACTTCGACATACCGGCCGCCGACGTGCTCAGGACCCTGGTCGGCGAGGGCGACGCCGGCCAGGAGTTCATCGTCAACGAACTGCGGCTGCCGCGGGTCCTGGTCGGCCTGCTGGTCGGCGCCGCGCTCGGGCTGGGCGGTGCGCTGTTCCAGGCCGTCTCGCGCAACCCGCTGGGCAGTCCGGACGTGCTCGGTCTCGGACAGGGCGCGACGGCCGGTGCCCTCACGATGATCGTCCTGTTCTCCGGCAGCTCGGCCCAGGTCACCGTCGGCGCGCTCGTGGGCGGCCTGGTGACCGGCTTCGCCATCTATCTGCTCGCCTGGAAGCGGGGTGTGCACGGTTACCGGCTGGTCCTGGTCGGTATCGGCATGTCCGCGATCGTCACGGCGGTCAACGGCTATCTGCTCACCCGGGCCGACATCGTCGACGCCTCCCGCGCCGTCGTCTGGATGACCGGCTCCCTCAACGGCCGCGACTGGGCCCAGGTCTGGCCCCTGCTCGTGCTGTGCGCCGTGCTCGTCCCGCTGGTTCTCACCAACGGACGGGCGCTGCGGATGATGGAGATGGGCGACGACATCTCCTATGCCCTCGGGGTGCGCGTGGAGCGGGTGCGGGCGCTGCTGATGGTGGCCGCCGTGCTGCTCACCGCCGCCGCCACCGCCGCCGCGGGGCCGGTCAGCTTCGTCGCGCTCACCGCGCCGCAGCTCGCCCGCCGCCTGACCCGTTCGCCGGGCCCCAACCTGGTGCCGTCGCTGTGCATGGGTGCCGCGCTGCTGGTCACCGCCGACCTGATCTCGCAGCGGGCCTTCGGCGCCGACCAGCTGCCCGTGGGTGTGGTGACCGGCGTGCTCGGCGGCGTCTACCTGCTGTGGCTGCTGGTCACCGAGCGCAAGGCGGGCCGGGTATGAGCGCGGGAGTCGGTACCCGCAGCGGGCTGAACAACCAAAGGAGCAACGTGAACCGCCTGACCGCCGAGAACGTCACCCTCGCGTACGACCAGCGGGTCATCGCGGAGAAGCTGTCGGTGGAGATACCCGACAACTCCTTCACCGTGATCGTCGGCCCGAACGCGTGCGGCAAGTCCACCCTGCTGCGGGCCCTGTCGCGGATGCTCAAGCCCACCCGGGGCCGGGTGCTGCTCGACGGGTCCGTCATCCAGTCGATGCCCGCCAAGCAGGTGGCGCGGACCCTCGGCCTGCTGCCGCAGTCGTCCATCGCGCCCGACGGGATCACCGTCGGCGACCTCGTCGGCCGGGGCCGCTACCCGCACCAGGGCATCCTGCGGCAGTGGTCGACCGAGGACGAGCGGGTCGTCCAGGAGTCGATGGCCCGGACCGGCATCTCGGAGCTGGCCGACCGCTACGTCGACGAGCTCTCCGGCGGACAGCGTCAGCGCGTGTGGATCGCCATGGCGCTCGCCCAGCAGACCCCGCTGCTGCTGCTCGACGAGCCGACGACGTACCTGGACATCCAGCACCAGATCGACGTCCTCGACCTGTGCGCGGAGCTCCACGAGGAGCAGGGCCGCACGCTCGTGGCCGTCCTGCACGACCTCAACCACGCCGCCCGCTACGCCACCCACCTCATCGCCCTGCGCGGCGGGGAGGTCATCGCCGAGGGCGCGCCGAAGGACATCGTCACGGCCGACCTGGTCGAGCGGGTCTTCGGGCTGCGCTGCCAGGTCATCGACGACCCGGAGACGGGTACGCCGCTGGTGGTGCCGGCCGCGCGCAAGGCACGGAGCGCGGGCGGCGTGAAGCAGCCGGCGAGGGTGGCGGAGAAGGCGGCGGCTACAGAAGCCTCCTGAGCCGGAACAGGTCGCGCAGGCCCGCCTCCAGCCTCACCCGCCCGGAACCCCAGGCCTTGGCGAAGTTCAGCTCGCCGGCGACCAGTGCCACCAGGTCGTCGCCGGTCATCGCCAGCCTGATCTCGGCCTTCTCGCGCGGTGGCCCCTCAAGGGTCTCGCGTACGTCGATCCGGCCGTCCGCCATGCGTCCGGCGAAGGTGACGTCCAGGTCGGTGATGTGGCAGCTCACCGAGCGGTCCAGCTCGGTGGCCGACCGCACGTCCCCTTCGGCGCTGCGCAGGTTGTCCGAGAGCTTGTCGAGTGCGGCGCGGCACTCCTCAGTCGTGGCCATCGGGACCGACCGTACCCCAGCGGTTCGCGGTAGCGTCGGGGCATGAGCGACGCAGTACCGGAGCCGGAGGCCCAGGAGGCGCAGACCGGGTCCGAGCCCCAGGAGGCCGACGCGGCCGACGCGGCGGCGGCGCCCGGGTACGAGCCCGCCGCTCCCGCCCCGCTGAACGTTCCCCGGGCCCCGACCGGGAACGCCGAGGTGGACGCCCGGCTGGCGCGGCTGGCCGACGCGGACCACCTGGCGACGGACGGACATGTCGAGGTGTACGAGGATGTACACAGGGGGCTGCGCGACGCGCTCACCGCGCTCGACGCCCGCCCGGGACCTCCGGCGCCCCCCGCCTCGTACGCACAAGGGAGCTGAACCGAACGTGGCAGGAGTCGCACGCCGCCGTCTCGACGCGGAGCTGGTCCGCCGCAAGCTGGCGCGCTCGCGCGAGCACGCCAGCCAGCTGATCGCCGCCGGGCGGGTGAGCGTCGGCAAGACCGTCGCGACCAAGCCCGCCACGCAGGTGGAGACCGCTGCCGCGATCGTGGTGACCGCCGACGACAGCGACCCCGACTACGTCTCCCGCGGCGGCCACAAGCTGGCCGGCGCCCTGGCGGCCTTCGTACCGCTCGGCCTCGTCGTCGAGGGGCGGCGGGCACTGGACGCCGGCGCGTCCACCGGAGGCTTCACCGACGTCCTGCTGCGCTCGGGCGCCGCGCACGTCGTCGCCGTGGACGTCGGATACGGACAACTCGCCTGGTCCCTCCAGAAGGATGAACGCGTCACCGTCAAGGACCGTACGAACGTACGTGAGTTGACGCTGGACGCGATCGACGGGGAGCCCGTGGACCTGGTCGTGGGGGATCTGTCCTTCATCCCGCTCGGACTGGTGCTGCCCGCCCTGGTGCGGTGCACACGGCCGGACGCCGACCTGGTGATGATGGTCAAGCCGCAGTTCGAGGTGGGGAAGGAGCGGCTGGGCAGCGGGGGAGTGGTGCGCAGTGAGCAGCTGCGGGCCGAGGCCGTGCGGGGAGTCGCCGGCAGGGCCTGGGAACTGGGGCTCGGGGTGAAGGGGGTCACCGCCAGTCCGCTGCCCGGTCCCTCCGGGAACGTCGAGTACTTTCTGTGGCTGCGGGCCGGCGCCGACGAACTGGACCCGGCCGACGTTGACCGTGCAGTGGCGGAGGGGCCGCGTTGACACAGAACCGAGCTCGAACTGTTTTCCTGCTCGCCCACACCGGGCGTCCCGCGGCCATCCGCAGCGCCGAGCTCGTGGTCAAGGGGCTGCTGCGGGCCGGCATCGGCGTGCGGGTCCTGGAGGCCGAGGCGTGCGATCTGCCGCTGCCGGACGAGGTGGAGCTGGTCGGCGAGGCCACCCCGCAGTGCCTCGACGGCTGCGAGCTGCTCATCGTGCTCGGCGGTGACGGGACGCTGCTGCGCGGCGCCGAGTTCGCCCGCGCGTCCGGGGTGCCGATGCTCGGCGTCAACCTCGGCCGGGTCGGCTTCCTCGCGGAGGCCGAGCGGGACGACCTCGACAAGGTCGTCGACCGGGTGGTGAGCCGGGCGTACGAGGTCGAGGAGCGGATGACCGTCGACGTCGTCGTGCACCGCAACGGCGACATCGTGCACACCGACTGGGCGTTGAACGAGGCCGCCGTGCAGAAGGCCGGTGCCGAGAAGCTGCTCGAGGTCGTACTGGAGATCGACGGGCGGCCGGTGACGGGGTTCGGCTGCGACGGCATCGTGCTGTCGACGCCGACCGGGTCGACGGCGTACGCCTTCTCCGCCGGCGGGCCGGTGGTGTGGCCCGAGGTGGAGGCACTGCTGATGGTGCCGATCAGCGCGCACGCGCTCTTCGCGAAGCCGCTGGTGACCTCGCCGGACTCCGTGCTCGCGGTGGAGGTGCTGCCGCACATCCCGCCGGGGGTGCTGTGGTGCGACGGGCGGCGGACGGTGGAGCTGCCGCCCGGCGCGCGGGTGGAGGTGCGGCGGGGGGCGGTGCCGGTGCGGCTGGCCCGGCTGCACCACGCGTCGTTCACGGATCGGCTGGTGGCGAAGTTCGCGCTGCCGGTCTCCGGGTGGCGGGGGGCGCCGCACTAGCGGTCTCGATGGGGTGGTTTCTCGACGCCGGTGGGCGCGTCGTGGATGGTCGCGCCACCCGGCGGAGCCGCACGTCGACACCGTTCCGCGCCCCTCAGAGGCATGCACTCCCCCCGGGTGTCACGGGCGGCCTGTGTGCGCTCCCCGGCCCGGACCTCGTAAGGTCGTGTCCGTGTTGGAGGAGATGCGGATACGGTCGCTCGGGGTCATCGACGACGCCGTTGTCGAGCTGTCGCCCGGGTTCACCGCTGTCACCGGTGAGACGGGCGCGGGCAAGACCATGGTGGTCACCAGTCTCGGGCTGCTCCTGGGCGGGCGCGCGGACGCGGCGCTGGTGCGGATCGGGGCGAAGAACGCGGTCGTCGAGGGGCGGATCAGCGTGCCCGGCGACGCCGCGGTGGCCCTGCGGGCCGAGGAGGCCGGGGCCGAGCTGGACGACGGGGCGCTGCTGATCAGCCGTACCGTTTCCGCCGAGGGGCGCTCGCGCGCGCATCTGGGCGGGCGGTCCGTGCCCGTGGGGATGCTCGCCGAGCTGGCCGATGAGCTAGTGGCCGTGCACGGGCAGACCGACCAGCAGGGGCTGCTCAAGCTGACCCGGCAGCGGCAGGCGCTGGACCGGTACGCGGGCGACGCGGTGGCCGGGCCGCTCGCGAAGTACGCCGAGGCCTACCGGCGGCTGCGGGCCGTGGCCACGGAGCTGGAGGAGATCACCACGCGCGCCCGTGAGCGCGCCCAGGAGGCCGACCTGCTGCGCTACGGCCTCGACGAGGTCTCCGCCGTCGAGCCGCGCGTCGGCGAGGACGTGGAGCTGGCTCAGGAGGCGGAACGGCTCGGCCACGCCGAGGCGCTCGCGTCGGCCGCCACGGCCGCCCACGCCGCGCTGGCGGGCAACCCGGAGGATCCCGAGGGAGTCGACGCGTCGACACTCGTCGCGGGCGCGCAGCGCGCCCTGGAGGCCGTGCGCTCGCACGACCCCGCGCTGGCCTCGCTGGCCGAGCGGATCGGAGAGGTCGGGATCCTGCTGCGCGACGTGGCCGGGGACCTCGCCGGGTACGCCGACGACCTGGACGCCGACCCGCTGCGGCTGGCGGCGGTCGAGGAGCGCCGGGCCGCGCTCACCGCGCTGACGCGGAAGTACGGCGAGGACGTCACCGCCGTCCTGGCCTGGGCCGAGCGGAGCGCCGCGCGGCTGACCGAACTGGACGGCGACGACGAGCGGATCGGCGAGCTGACCGCCGAGCGGGACGCGCTCCGGGTGGAACTGGGCGGGCTCGCGCAGGCGCTCACGGACGCGCGGACGGAGGCCGCCGAGCGCTTCGCGGCCGCGGTGACCGCCGAGCTGGCCTCGCTCGCCATGCCGCACGCGCGCGTGTCGTTCGCGATCCGGCAGACCGAGGACCCGCAGGGCGTGGAGGTCGATGGCCGTACGGTCGCGTACGGGCCGTCTGGCGCCGACGAGGTCGAGCTGCTGCTCGCCCCGCACCCCGGTGCGCCGCCGCGGCCGATCGCCAAGGGCGCGTCGGGCGGTGAGCTGTCGCGCGTGATGCTGGCCGTGGAGGTCGTTTTCGCGGGCACGGACCCCGTGCCGACGTATCTCTTCGACGAGGTCGACGCCGGTGTCGGCGGCAAGGCGGCGGTGGAGATCGGGCGGCGCCTCGCGCGGCTCGCGAAGAGCGCGCAGGTCGTCGTGGTCACCCACCTGCCGCAGGTGGCCGCGTTCGCCGACCGGCAGCTGCTGGTGGAGAAGACGAACGACGGCTCGGTGACCCGCTCCGGCGTGAAGGTGCTGGAGGGGGAGGAGCGCGTCCGGGAGCTGTCCCGGATGCTGGCCGGCCAGGAGGACTCGGAGACGGCCCGGGCGCACGCCGAGGAACTGCTCGCGACCGCTCGGGCGGACACGTAGCCGAGTGATCCCCGGGGGCGCGTGTCGCAGGTCCCGTAGGGTGGCCCGATGATCACGCGTGCCCGCCGGACCGGCTCCTCCTTCGCCCTTGCCGCCGCCCTCGCGCGGACCGGTCTGACCGCGCTGCGCACCACGGCGCCGGGCGGGCGGGAACGCTGGGAGCGGAAGAACCACGCCGGACGGACCGTGGGTCTGTACGCCGGGCCGGCGTGCGCCCTCGCTGCGGCGGTCGGCACGGCGCGGGTGCGGCCCGCCGCCGGGGTCGCCGTGCTCGTCGCCGGGGCCTGCGGGGCCTACGACGACAGGGTGGGCGCCGAAGACCCCCGACGTGGATTCCGGGCGCACCTGTCGGCGCTGCGGGGCGGTGAGGTCACCAGCGGGACGGTGAAGCTGCTCGGGATCTCCGCGGCCGGGCTCGCCGCCGGCGCGGTGCTGAGGGAACGGCCGCTGGACAAGGTGCTCGCGGGTGTCGTCATCGCCGGGGCCGCGCACTTCGTCAACCTCGTGGACGTACGCCCCGGGCGGGCCGGCGCCGTGGTCCTCGCGCTCGGGGCGCCGGGGCTGCTGCGGGAGGGGCCCGGCGCGGAGACGGCCGCCGCCGCGATGGGGGCAGCCGCGGCCGTACTGCCCGACGACCTCGGCGAGCGCACGATGCTCGGCGACACCGGGGCGCACGCGCTGGGCGCGGCCCTCGGCGTCGCGGTGGTGGCCGGGAACGGCAGGGCGGGGCTCGCCGCGCACGCCGTCGCACTTCTCGCCGCGGCGGTGTGCGGGGAGAAGGTGAGCGAGGCGGCACGTTCACTCGTGTGAGTGAATCGACTCCGTCTCGTTGCCCCGGTGGTCGCCCGCGCGCGACGGTCGTCGTTCCCGGAACACCCGTACGGCCTGGCATCCTTGACGGAGCAAGGCGCAGGAAACCGCGGGTGCACTCTCTCCGCACCATCCTTCTGTACGTTCTTCGTGACCGTCCCCCGCCGAACCAGGAGTCCCGGCCACGTGACCCCCGTGAGCAGCCACGCACCGCACGGCCAGTCGCAGCTGCGCACCGTGCAGGTGCTGGGTGGCGGCAACGCCGGCAGCAGCGCGCACGTGCGTTCCCTGGCCGCGGGGCTTGTGGCACGGGGCGTGAAAGTGACGGTGTGCGCGCCCGCCGATGCGGAGTGCACCTACGACTTCACGGGTGCCGGAGCCGACCACGTGCACGTGCCCCGCAGCAGCGATCCCGTCTCGGTGGCCGCGCTGCGGGCGGTGTGCGCGGACGCCGACCTGGTGCACGCGCACGGGCTGCACGCCTCCTTCCGCGCCGCGTTGGCCCTCGGCGGGCGCCGGGTCCGTACTCCGCTCGTCGTCACCTGGCACGACCGGGTGCACGCCGAAGGGGCGCGCGCCCAGCTGCTGCGCGTGCTGGAGCGGCGGGTGATGAAGGCGGCCACCGTGGTGCTCGGCGCCAGCTCGGAGCTGGTCGACCGTGCGAGGGGGGCGGGCGCGCGGGACGCCCGGCTCGGTCCCGTCGCACTCCCCGCCCGGCCGGGGCGGCCGGTCGAGCCCGAGGACCCCGACCGGCTGCGCCCCAAGGTCCGGGCCGAACTCGGCGCCATCGGCCGCCCGCTGCTGGTCGCGGTCGGCTCCCTGGAGCGGCACCGGGGCTACGACGTCCTGCTCGACGCGGCGCGCGCCTGGTGCCGCCTCGACCCCGTGCCGCTGGCCGTCGTCGCCGGAGAGGGCCCGCTGCGCGGCCAGTTGCAGCGTCGGATCGAGGAGGAGGGGCTGCCGGTGGTGCTCCTCGGTCGCCGCGACGACGTCACCGACCTGCTGGCGGCGGCCGACCTCGCGTTGCTGCCGAGCCGCCGGGAGGCGCGCTCCCTGCTCGCCCAGGAGGCCCTTCACGCGCGCGTGCCGCTCGTCGCGAGCGATGTGGGCGGCATCCCCGAACTCGTCGGCGATGCCGCCGAACTCGTCCCGCCCGGGGACGCGGCAGCGCTAGCCGACGCCGTCGTCCGGCTGCTCGACGACCCCGGGCGGCGGGAGGCGCTGCGTGACAAGGGGGTACGGCAGGCGGCCACCTGGCCGACCGAGGACGAGACCGTCGCCCAGGTCCTCAGTGTCTACGACGAGTTGACGCAGCCCACGCCACTGCTCTAGTGCCGCAACAGGCAACGTTCGCCCCGTCGCGACGCCCGGCACGCACTCTCGCCGCACCGGCCGAAAGCCCGAGTACGTCCAGTACGAGGGCTTCCGGCCGGCACGCCGAGAGCACGCACCG